>DASYCS010000144.1:0-5263 GCA_036500025.1 Mesorhizobium sp.
CGCTTGCAGCGCGGCTTCAACGAACACGGTTACCGTTTCGATATAGCGTTCGATGCTGACGCCGCGCTTCCGGTATTTGCTGCGTTTCACGTACCAGTCCTGGATCAGCGGCTTGATCAGCGAAGCCGCAAGTTCGGGATCCTGCACCTGGAACAGCCCGGCGTCGATGCCGCTTCGGATAGCCGCCTCAAAGATAGCCTCGGTTGCTCGTTCGCTGTCGACCGCCATCTTACGGGCAGGGGCGGGAAATGACTTGGCTTCCATGAAGGCGAAGACAAACCAGGGCTGCATGGCTTCGGTCAGCCGGATATGGGTTTCGATCAGCCAACGCGTGAGAGCCGCCGGATTGCCGCGCAACGCGGCGGGCGGGGCGCTTAGCGCGTCGTTCACCGTCGCCGACACCTCGCGCAGGATCATCGACAACAACGCCTCTTTGTGACTGATGTAGGAATAAAGCCCGCCCATGCTGAGGCCGGATTCCCTGGCCAGCTCTCGCAAGGTCATCGCATGGAACCCCTGCTTGTTGGAAAGTTTCAAAGTCGCCTCGATGATGCGGGCGAGATTGGCAACCGCAAGGTGCTGTTTTTGAACGCTGATGGCGTCGCGATTCCGTTCAAGGATGCGAGCGCATGCAGCCTCGGTCGAGAGAGCCTCGAACGAACGTTCACAACCCTTGGCGCCCACGTCCCCTCCATGTGCAATCGCCTGGCCCGACCATTGGGGCATCCGCTGGAAGTAGCAGCAAATTCTTAGCTTGCAAGGGTGCACCCATATCCGTAATAAATCGAGCGCTCGTTCGGATTATTATGAATGGATGTCTCATGCCCTGCTTGGACCTGGCCGGCAAGACGGCGCTGATAACCGGTGCTTCAAGCGGTTTGGGCGCGCATTTCGCCAATGTTCTGGCGGCTTGCGGCGTCTCGGTGATACTGGGGGCGCGCCGCGTGGAAGCGTTGGAAAATATTTGTAAAGACATTCGGGCGCGGGGTGGCGCGGCGCGTGCGATCCAGATGGATGTGACGCAGAAGATATCGGTCGAACGCTCGTTCTCCGAAATCGAAGGCAGCCTCGACATGGTGGTCAACAATGCCGGCGTCGCCGCGAACCGTGGCGCCGACGACCTCGACGAGGCCGATTGGGACGCGGTTCTCGACACCAATCTGAAGGGTGTCTTCCTGGTCGCCCAGGCAGCGGCCCGGCACATGAAGACGGTCGGTTCGGGCGGTGCGATCGTCAACGTCGCGTCCATTCTGGGCCTGCGGGTCGCCGGCGGCGTCAGCGCCTATGCGGCTTCGAAAGCCGGCGTCATCCAGCTCACCAAGGCGCTGGCGCTCGAATGGGCCAGGCATGGCATCCGCGTCAACGCTCTGTGTCCCGGCTATATCGAAACCGATCTCAACCGCGATTTCTTCAGCTCGCAACCTGGGCTGGCGATGATCAAGCGGATACCGCAACGCCGCCTGGGAAAGCCCGAAGACCTCGACGGCGCCCTGCTTTTGCTATGCTCCGATGCCGGTCGCTACATCACGGGCGCAACGCTCGCCGTCGATGGCGGACATCTGGTCTCGTCGCTCTAGGGTGAAATGCATGAACTTCGAAATCGCGCCGCACATCGAGGATTTTCGCCGGCGCATCGCCAGTTTCGTCGACCGCGAGATCCTGCCGCTGGAGAGCGACCGGGCATCCTATGATGCGCATGAAAACGTCGCGCTCGATCTTCTCGCCAGCCTGCGGGCGAGGGCGAAGGCCGAAGGTTTGTGGTGCCTGCAACTCAAGCCCGCCACCGGGGGCGTGGGGCTTGGCAAGGTCGGCATGGCCGTGTGTTACGAGGAAATGAACCGCTCGATCTTCGGGCCGGTCGTTTTCAACTCGGCCGCGCCCGATGACGGCAACATGATGGTGTTGGAAGCGCTGGGGACGCCGCAACAGAAGGAAACATGGCTGAAGCCGATCGTCGAGGGAAGCGTCCGCTCGGCCTTTGCCATGACCGAACCGCATCCAGGCGGTGGTTCCGACCCGTCGATGATCCAGACGCGCGCGCAAAAGCGTGGCGACATCTATGTCGTGACCGGTCGCAAATGGTTCATTACCGGCGCGGCGGAGGCGAGCCATTTCATCTTGATGGCGCGCACATCCGACGATCCTCGCCATGGCTTGACCGCGTTCCTCTTCCACAAGGATCAACCGGGATGGAAGATCCGGCGCAGGATCGAGATCATGGGGCCGGAAGAACATGGCGGCCATTGCGAACTTGAATTCGATGGTCTCGAAATTCCTGCCGAAAACATCCTGCTTGGCGAGGGCAAAGGGCTGAAGGTCACGCAGATACGTCTGGGTCCGGCCCGGCTGACGCATTGCATGCGCTGGCTCGGCCTCTCAAAACGCTGCCTTGAGATAGCACGCGCCTACGCCGCCGAACGTCAGGGCTTTGGCCAGAGGCTGGCCGAGCGCGAAAGCATCCAGCTCATGCTGGGCGACCTCGCCATGCGCATCGAGATCGGACGCCTGCTGGTGATGAAGGCCGCCTGGGAACTCGACCGTGGCGGCTTTGCCCGCAAGGAGGTGTCGATGGCCAAGATACAGGTGGCGAACGTGCTGCATGACGCCGCCGACACGGCGATACAGATCAACGGCGCGCGCGGCTATTCGAAAGACACCGTTCTGGAATGGATTTATCGCTATGCCCGTCAGGCGCGTCTCGTTGACGGCGCCGACGAGGTCCACAAGATGGTGCTCAACCGCTTCCTCAACGAGGAAGATCGGCAGTTCTGGCGCTGGGACGTGGCAAAAGACGATCAGCCGGCGCCGGCTGGAAATGCTCTTGCCGGGAGGACAATATGAAGCCGGACGTTGCCATCGTGACGGGTGCTGCGCGCGGTATCGGCGCCGCCATCGCCGAGCGCCTTTCCCGCAACGGCTGGCGCGTGGCGGGTTTTGACCGCGACTTCGGCGAGGCCCCGCCCTCGCACCTTGCATACTGGCAGGTCGTGGACGTTGCCGACTACGAGGCGGTGGTGACGGCGACGCGCGAGGTCGAGCAAAATCTCGGCGCGGTTGGAGCCATCGTGAACAATGCCGGCATCACGCGGGATGCCATTTGCCACAAAATGGACCCCGCCGATTTCAAGGCGGTGCTGGATGTCAATCTTTCAGGCCCGTTTCACCTGTGCCGCGCCCTTCTTGGCGGCATGCGCGAGCGCGGTTTCGGCCGGATCGTCAACATCTCGTCGATGAACGCGCAGCGAGGTCAAGCCGGGCAGTCCAATTACGCGGCCGCCAAGGCTGGACTGATCGCCCTGACGAAGTCGATCGCACTTGAAAACGCCGCCAAGGGAATAACCGCCAACTGCATCGCGCCTGGCTTCGTCCAGACCGACATGACCAATGCGATGCGCGCCGAGGTGCGTGAGGCCGAGGTGGCGCGCATCCCCGTCGGCAGGATCGGGACGCCAGCCGACATCGCGTCGTCTGTCCTGTTCCTGATGTCCGACGATGCGAATTTCATCACCGGCCAGGTGCTCTCGGTAAATGGCGGGCAGTTCATGCCTTGATCTGGAAAACCACAGGCAACCGTTTTTCCGGGGAGGATAAGGATGCAGATCGAAAACCATCTCAGGCCACGCGCAGCCAACCATCGTCCGTTGACGCCGCTGGATTTCCTGGAACGGGCCGTGCTGAGCTTCCCGGAACGGCCGGCGGTTGCCTGGCGCGAGACGGTGTGGACCTATCGGGAATTCCACGGAATTGTCGCCCGGTTCGCGGCGTTTCTTGTTCGCCAAGGCGTGGCGCGCGGCGATGTCGTCTCGGTCATGGCGCAAAACCGCCCGGAAATGCTGGCTGCCCACTACGCCGTACCGATGGTCGGCGCGGTGCTGAACACCATCAACACCAGGCTCGACACGGCCACCGTCACCTACATACTCGAACATGCCGAAAGCCGCCTGGTCATCGCCGACGAGGCATGCATGCAGGTGGCGTTTGAAGCGGCGGCTGCGGTAGGAGCGCCCGTCTTCGCGCTCGCCGACACGGATGCCGACAAGGGCGACGGGCGGCTCCATCTGCTTTGCGGCGACATCGCGCCGGCCATGCCCGATGTCGATGCGGCAATCACCGACGAGTGGCAGCCGATATGCCTTAACTACACGTCTGGAACGACCGGCCAGCCCAAGGGCGTCGTCTACCATCACAGGGGTGCCTATCTTAACGCGCTCGGAAACGTACTGGCGCTCGGACTGAACCAGCGATCGGTCTATCTTTGGACCCTGCCGATGTTCCACTGCAACGGCTGGTGCCACACATGGGCCGTCACGGCTGCCGGCGGCCTGCATGTATGCCTTGAGAAGATCGATCCCCAACTCATCTTCTCCTCGATCGAACGCTATGGCGTTACTCATATGAGCTGCGCGCCCGTGGTGCTCTATATGATGGTCAATCATCCGAGCGCCTCGCCCAGGAAATCCGGCGGCAGGCTGACCGTCGTGACGGGCGGGGCCTCGCCAACCAGCGCGCTGATCGAGCAGATCGACAGGCTCCACTTCGATCTGATCCATCTCTACGGGCTGACCGAATCCTACGGGCCGGCAACATTGTGCATTCTCGATGAAAAGGACGTCGGCAGGGATGCGCCGGACAAGGCGCGGCTTCTTGCGCGCCAGGGTATCAGGCACGCCACGGCAAGCCGCGTTCAGGTGATCGACAAGCAAGGCATGGAGGTTGCCTGGGACGGCAGCCAGCCCGGCGAAATCGTCTTGCGCGGTAATACGCTGATGGCAGGCTACTACCGCGACGAGGCCGCCACCGAGGCCGCCTTCGCCGACGGCGTATTGCATACCGGCGACATAGCCGTCGTTCATCCCGACGGCTATGTCGAAATCAAGGATCGCTTCAAGGACGTGATCATCTCGGGTGGCGAAAACATCTCCAGCCTGGAAATCGAAAGCGTGCTGCACCAGCATCCAGCCGTTCTTCTGGCCGCGGTGGTGGCGGTTCCCGACGATAAATGGGGCGAAATCCCATTCGCCTTCATCGAACTGAAGCCCGGCGCATCGGCGACCGCCGAGGAACTCCTGCAATTCGCCCGCAAGCACCTGGCCGGTTTCAAGGTCCCGCGCCGCTTCGCGTTCCGGGAACTTCCCAAAACGGCAACCGGCAAGATTCAGAAATTCGTTCTGCGCGATGTGGCACAGCTCTGACCACCGGCCGCAAAGCGGCATTCAGGAGAGGCACGCCCTTGGCAGATCGTAGCGACGCGCAACCGGAAATG
>DASYCS010000145.1:0-1554 GCA_036500025.1 Mesorhizobium sp.
GGCGCCAAGATCACCGTGCGGTCCTTGCGCAAGCTGCAGGAAGACGGCGTCAAGAATATCGCCTTCGCCCAGGATGAACTGATCGGCCGCTTCAGCGCGCTCGACATGGTCAATCCGGAAACCGGCGAAATCTATGTCGAAGCCGGTGACGAACTCACCGCCGACACGCTCGCCACCCTGGCGGAAGCCGGTTTCAGCGAAGTGGAAGTCATCAACGTCGACAGCATCACCACCGGCGCCTATGTCCGCAACACATTGGCGATCGACAAGAATCATTCCCGCGAACAGGCCCTGATCGATATCTACCGCGTCATGCGTCCCGGCGAGCCGCCGACCCTGGACACCGCCGAAACCCTGTTCGGCCAGCTCTTCTTCGATCCGGAACGCTATGACCTGTCGGCGGTCGGCCGGGTGAAAATGAATATGCGCATGGGGCTGGATGCTCCCGACACCATGCGTGTGCTGCGCAAGGAAGACATTCTCGCCATCCTCAAGGCCCTCGCGGAACTGCGCGATGGCCGCGGCGAAATCGACGACATCGACAATCTCGGCAACCGCCGCGTGCGTTCGGTGGGCGAGCTGATGGAAAACCAGTTCCGCGTCGGCCTGCTGCGCATGGAGCGCGCCATCAAGGAGCGCATGAGCGCGGTGGATATCGACACCGTGATGCCGCACGACCTGATCAACGCCAAGCCGGTCGCGGCTGCGGTGCGTGAATTCTTCGGCTCTTCGCAGCTGTCGCAATTCATGGACCAGCAGAACCCCCTGTCGGAACTGACCCACAAGCGCCGCATGTCGGCGCTTGGACCGGGCGGCCTGACCCGCGAGCGCGCCGGCTTCGAAGTGCGCGACGTGCACCCGACCCATTATGGCCGTATCTGCCCGATCGAAACGCCGGAAGGCCCGAACATTGGCCTGATCAATTCGCTGGCGACCTTCGCCCGCGTCAACAAATACGGCTTTATCGAAAGTCCCTACCGCAAGGTGGTGAACAAGCATCTGACGGATGAGGTGATCTATCTCTCGGCGATGGAAGAGGCGAAGTTCATGATCGCCCAGGCCAATGCCGCGGTGGACAGCCGCCTGCGCCTGACCGACGAACTTGTGTCATCGCGCAAGGGTGGAAACTTTGTGATGACCACGCCCGACCAGGTACAGTTCATCGACGTTTCGCCCAAGCAACTGGTTTCCGTCGCCGCCGCACTGGTGCCGTTCCTGGAAAATGACGACGCCAACCGCGCCCTGATGGGTTCGAATATGCAGCGTCAGGCCGTGCCGTTGCTGCGCCCCGAAGCGCCGCTGGTCGGCACCGGCATGGAGGAAGTGGTGGCCCGGGACTCCGGCGCCGCCATCACCGCCCGCCGTTCCGGCATCGTGGATCAGGTTGATGCCACCCGTATCGTGGTGCGTGCCACCGAAGAAGCCGATCCCACCAAACCGGGCATCGACATTTATCGTCTGCGCAAGTTCCAGCGCTCCAACGCCTCGACCTGCATCACGCAAAAGCCGTTGGTGAAGGTGGGCGATCTGCTCAAGAAGGGCGATATCATAGCC
>DASYCS010000146.1:0-4389 GCA_036500025.1 Mesorhizobium sp.
TGTTCGGTTTTTTCCCGGCGCTGCGCGGCGCAAGGCTAAACCCCATCGACGCGCTGCGGCACGAATAGCCGCAGGTTCCGTCAGGCCCCGGAGAAATGCCACTGGATCAACGGCTTCATGTGCCCGGCGAGATCGTCGGGCAGGTCGCTGGCGCTGTGGATGACAACGGGCGCGGATATCTCGGGATTGGCCTCGGCGGCCACGAACGCCTTGATGCGGCTGACCATCGCATTGGCCGTAAGCGGCATGCGGTAGCGGCGGAAAATCACCGTGCCGCTGCGCGTCGACAACAGGTAATAGCGCTTGGCCGGCGAAGCCTCTGCGATATCGAGGCCGGTCTCCTCCTTGACCTCGCGCTTCATGTTGAAGTCGACATCGACCAGCCCGTCATGAAAATCCTCCAGTTCGAAGGAACCGGCGGCGAAATACACGCGCCCCGCATTGACCGTGTGCTTGCCCATGCGGATCGCCACCAGTTTGTTGTCGCTGGAAACCAGCATGGCGTGGGCGAAAACGTGACCGGCGCCCGGCGTCTCCAGATTTCGGAGCCAGTACATGAAAGTGGCGTAGCGCACGATATGGCAACGCCCCACAAGTCGGCCCTCATTGTATGAAAGCTCGGAAAGCAGCGCCACCTGGCCATCAAACAGGTGACGGTTGATTGAAACTTCGTGGCGCCAGTTTTCCTCGATCGCTGCAAGATTGTCTCTTTCCAGCGGATGAGGCGCGGGATCGAGCCTTACGTCTATGGTCTCGACGGGCAGGACGATATCGCGCGGCAGATCGAAACCCATGCCAAATCCTTCAGCTAATATTCAACGTGATCGCCACCGGACAATGATCCGATGCCTTGGGCCGGTCCCAGCCCGCTCGCGGAAACCGCTCGACCTCCTGGCCCGGCGGGAAGACGGTGCGCCAGGGCTGGCCGTTGCGGACGATGTCTGGAACGGCGGCCGCATTGCGCGCCGCCAGTCCCTTCGACAGCAGGATATAATCAAGCTGGCACAAATGTCGCTCCTGCGGACCGCGCGTATGGTAAAACGACCAACGGTCCATTTCCGGCCTGCGCTCCACTACGTTTTCACAAAAGCCACCGGCCAGAAGAACGTCAAGGCAAGATCGATTCTCGTCCACCACCTCGAAACGATAACCGGCCAGCGGCTCGCCGTCGATCTTCACGCGCTGCCGATAATCGTTCATGTCGCCGCAGATGGCCCAGTTCTTCGCAGCCGCTCCATCCTTGCCGAAGCGCTCTTCTATGATCCGCCTCACGGCTTGCGCCTCGGCGATCCGGATCGGCATGCTTGCCTGCCGCCCATCCAGCCCGTTGCGCGGCGGCCCCATCGACTTGAAATGAACGAGATAGAGCGTCAGCGGCTTTCCAGCGACCGTCACATCGATCTCCAGGCAATCACGCCGGAAGATGCGCTCGTTGGCGGCGTTGCCGGTCGCTTCGAGTTCGGACGTATGCAGGCCGAAATCGTCATAGGTGACATGGGCGTGGCTCGTCATGCGCACGAACTCGATCGGCTGGCCGTCCGCCGTTTCATTGCGCATCATCACCGCCACGTCGATGCCGCGTGAATCATTGCCGGCCGTGGTGTATTTTTGCCGGTAGCCTTCACCGATCATCTTGAAAAGATAGCCATATTCGAAGGCCTTCAGCGCTTCGATATTATCGACTTCCTGCATGCAGATCATGTCGGCGCGCGTCGCGGCGATGGCGAGCGCCGACAGCTGCCTTGTATCGTCCGACTGCGCGATCGCCCTTGCCTGTTCGAGCGAGCGGTATTCCGCCTCGCTGCCAATGTCGAACAGCGACAGCGTGCGGTCCTGATTGAGTTGGTTTCGATAGCCGGAGAAATCGAACCTGTTCATCAGGTTTTCGACATTGAAAGTGGCAAGGCGCAGCGACATGGGCATGAGGTTTGCCCGGAAGCAGCTTCGAAAACAAGGGTCTGCGGCCATAGATTGGAGCAAGGCGGACCGGAACTTTTCCGTTCATCCTCCGTTCAGGGTCAAACGGCCAGCATACTGCCCATTCTCGGGATCCGTGGCGCGGGGGCCAAAGGATTTTGGAAATGAAACCACTCTTTTTTCGCTCGATGAAAACAGGGCTTATGGCGCTTGGCCTGGTGGCCGGCCTGCCCGGCGCAGCCTTCGCCGGTCCGACGACCCTGCCAGCGCCGTCCATGTCGCCCAACATGAGCGCGCGGGAAATAATGCCGGTGCGTGATAGCTGGGCCGGCGGCAACAGCCGTGGAAATTACTGGCGACACGGACAAAACCGCCATTGGCGCGGCAATAATTGGCGAGGAGACCGCTGGAACCACAATGGTTGGCATCGCCCCTCCCACGATGGCTGGCGCTGGCGCAGCTACAGGCGGCACTATGGCGGTTCGGGCATCTATCTGGGGCTTGGCGGCCTCGCTATAGCACCCGCCTATGACTATTACGCGCCACGCCGGGCTTACCGCGTCTATCGCGGTTCCGGCGCGCATGTTCGCTGGTGCTATAATCGCTACCGTTCGTATCGCGCTTCCGACAATACGTTCCAGCCCTACAATGGCCGGCGGCAGCAATGTTATTCGCCCTACCGCTGAACCGGGCGCAAAAAAAGCCGGCGTTTCGCGCCGGCTTTTTCCATTCGATGACTGAAAGCGAAAAACGCCTTAGTTCTTGGCCTTGTCCACCAGCTGGTTCTTGGCGATCCACGGCATCATCGCACGCAGCTTTGCGCCGACTTCCTCGATCTGGTGGCTGTCGTTGTTGCGGCGGATGCCCTTGAAGCGCGACAGGCCGGCGCGGTATTCCTGCATCCATTCCGAGGTGAACTTGCCGGTCTGGATGTCCTTCAGCACGCGCTTCATCTCGGCCTTGGTGTCGGCGGTGATGATGCGCGGGCCGGAGACATATTCGCCCCATTCAGCCGTGTTCGAGATCGAATAGTTCATGTTGGCGATGCCGCCTTCATAGATCAGGTCGACGATCAGCTTCACTTCGTGCAGGCATTCGAAATAAGCCATTTCCGGCGCATAGCCGCCTTCCACCAGCGTCTCGAAGCCGGCGCGGATGAGTTCGACCAGGCCGCCGCACAGCACCACCTGCTCGCCGAACAGATCGGTTTCGCACTCTTCCTTGAAGTTGGTTTCGATGACGCCCGAACGGCCGCCGCCAACGCCGCAGGCATAAGACAGCGCCAGATCGTGCGCATTGCCGGAAGCATCGTGATTGACGGCGACGAGGCACGGCACGCCGCCGCCCTTCTGGTATTCGCCGCGCACCGTATGGCCGGGGCCTTTCGGCGCGATCATGACGACGTCGATGGTCGACTTCGGCTCGATCAGGCCGAAATGCACGTTGAGGCCGTGCGCGAAGGCAATCGCCGCGCCGTCGCGGATGTTGGGCGCAATGTCGTTCTTGTAGATGTCGGCCTGCAATTCGTCAGGCGTCGCCATCATCATCAGGTCGGCCCACTTGGCGGCATCGGCCACGCTCATCACCTTGAGGCCGTCCGCTTCCACCTTCTTGGCGGTCGCCGAACCGGCCTTCAGGCCGATGGCGATTTCCTTGACGCCGGAATCCTTCAGGTTGAGCGCATGTGCCCTGCCCTGGCTGCCGTAACCGATGATGGCGACCTTCTTGCCCTTGATCAGATTGAGATCGGCATCGCGATCGTAATAGACACGCATTTTGTTCTTCCTTCCCGTTTGAACGATCAGGCCGGTTCCACCAGCCGGTTTTGCCCATAAAGAGCCAGAAACTGCTGTGTCGCGCGCACGGCGTCGCCGCCGATGGACGCAGCAGTCAATTCCAGCCGGTCGCCGAGCAACGCGCGGATCTGCACGTCGCGGGCGACCAGCCCGAAAAATGTCCGGAATGCCGTTTCGGCGTCCGGGAAGTCCAGAAAGCCAGCCTCTTTGCCGGCCTCCAGAACCGGCTTCAATCGGCTGGCCAGCGCAAAGCGCCCTTTTTCCAGCACGATGGCGCCAAGGTTGTCCTTGCCCGAACCGGCATGGCTGATGGCTACGCGGTTAAGCGCGATCGAGGTGTCGCTGGAAATGACCTTGAGCCAGTCGGAGGCAAAGCCTTCGAGGCTGGCAGTCAGCGAAGCGAGATCGAGGCCCTGGCGGCCAAGCGCGGCGACGCGCACCTTGGATGCCTGCCATTGCACGGTAGCGGTCAGCAGGCCGTCGCGGTCACCGAACCATTTGTAGAGCGTTTCCTTGGAGCAGCTGGCGCGCCGAGCCACCGCGGTCATGGTCAGATTATCGCCGTCCTCCACCAAAAGGCGCAGCGCCGCGTCGAGAACCGTCTGCTGGCGCTCGCTCAGTTCCTTGCCATCGTCCTGGGAAGGCGCTTTCTGCAACAATTCGGCTCCGGCAATCC
>DASYCS010000147.1:0-2191 GCA_036500025.1 Mesorhizobium sp.
TATCGGGGTCGAAATTCATGCCCCACACGCCGACCAGAAAGGTCAGCGGCATGAAGATCACCGAAACGATAGTGAGGTAGCCGATGACGTCATTGGTGCGCGCCTGCGACAAGGACAGGTGCATCTCCATCAGGCCGGTGACGGTGTCGCGCTGGGTTTCAACCAGTTCGATCAGCCGCATGGCATGGTCGAGTGTATCGTTCAGGAAGATTTTCGTTTCGGCCGCGACATAGGCCGCCTCGGAACGGATCAGGCCGGCAAGCGCGTCACGCAACGGCCAAAGCACGCCTTTCAGGACGCTGGTGCCACGGCGCAACTCATGAAGCTGGCGCATTTGCTGCTTCTGCGGCGCGGTCATCATCTCGTCTTCGATATGGTCGACCGTCTCGCTGGCGGCCTCCACCGGCGGGAAATAGCTGTCGACGATGGCGTCGATCAGCGCGTAGGCCAGATAATCCGAACCGCGCGAGCGCAGGCGGTTCGGCATCGGGCTTTCGATGCGTTTGCGCACCGGGCCGAATGGATCGCCCGCGCGCTCCTGGAACGTGATGACGAATTTCTTGCCGAAGAAGACGGCGACCTGCTCGTAGCGGCTGGTGGCGACATCGTCGATCATCGACAGCACGACAAAGGCATGGTCATCGAAGAAGTCGACCTTTGGCCGCTGCCCGGTATTGACCACATCTTCCAGCGCCAGCGGGTGCAGGCCAAACAGGCGGCCGATTTCCTGGATCAGCTCGATGCTGCCAAGCCCCGTGCAATCCAGCCAGAGCGTTTGCCATTTATCGCAATGGGCGGCCACATCGGCGATGCTGGCATGGCGGATGGTCTTGCATTTTTCGGGCGAAATCAGCGTCAGGCAAAGCTCGCTGCGGCTGGCGGCCGGATCGGCAATCAGCGTGCCGGGCGATGCGCCAACCGGCGTGCGCCGTCTCTTCACCTTCATGCGCTTCATAGGTCGGCCGCCTCCGCCAGTGCCGGTCCGAAGCGTGCCACGGTCCTTCGGGTCGCCTGCCACGCTTTGTCTCATCGCATGTCGTGGCAAAAGCGCGCCACGACATGCTTATGGGAGGCAGCCCGCCGGGCCTGTCAAGGGATCAACCGCCAAAGACGCGCTTTGGCTTGAACATGCCTTGTTCGATCGCGCCGATGGCGACCAGCTTGCCGCGAACGGTGGCGCAGGCTTCCTCGGCTTCGACCGGCGCATCGCGGCCACGGATCACGACCGGATTGCCAAGCCTGATCCTGGTTGCCGCATCGTCGCTGACGGCAACCTGCGGCAGGCAATCCAATGCTGCGCCCGTATCGACAAGCAGCGCATCGATCTCATCGAAACGAGCCGGCGGGGCGACAGGCTCCGCATGCTCGATATCCTCGCCCGCCTGCCCGGCATCCTCGCCTGCCTCGCCTTGCGGCTGTTCGCCAAAACGCGCGGCTTCCAGTTCGGCGATGGTGACGAAATCCTCCGCGGTGAACGGATCGACTTCCATGCGGCGCAAATCGGCAATGTGGCCGAAGCAGCCCAGATCACGGCCCATGTCGCGGGCCAGCGAGCGCACATAGGTGCCCTTGCCGCATTCGGTCTCGAAAAGCGTGCGGTCGGCCAGGTGCTCGATAATTTCAAGCCGGCCGATTTCCACTTCGCGCGCGGGTATGTCGACTTCAGCGCCGCTGCGGGCAAGGTCATAGGCGCGCTCGCCGGCGATCTTGATTGCCGAAAACTGCGGCGGGGTCTGCATGATGACGCCGGTGTAATTCTGCAATATTGCCGCCACATCCGCCTGAGACGGGCGGGTATCGGAGGTTTTCGTCACCGGACCTTCGAGGTCGTCGGTGGAACGCTCCTGCCCCCAGGCGACCGTGAAACGGTAAATCTTGGCGCCATCCTGAACATAGGGCACCGTCTTGGTGGCGTCGCCCAGCGCAATCGGCAACATGCCCGACGCCAGCGGGTCGAGCGTGCCGGCATGGCCGGCCTTTTCAGCCTGGAACAGCCATTTGACCTTGGAGACGGCCTCGGTCGAACCCATGCCGACCGGCTTGTCCAGCACCACCCAGCCGGAGATCGGCCGGCCCTTCTTCTTGCCGCGACGCGCCACTATTCCTTGTCCTCGCCGTCTTCGTCCTGCCCCAGGTCGCGCGCCACTTCCGGCGATTTCAAAAGATCGTTGATCTTGGCGAAATTGTCGAA
>DASYCS010000148.1:0-1749 GCA_036500025.1 Mesorhizobium sp.
GCCGGTCCCTGGCCGGCCTTCCGGTCTGGAAGATTGGCCATATCCCGCTTCTGCGACGTTATTATAGCCCCGGTATACGGCAAATCTCTCTCACAAATGTCTCAGGAAAACTGCCCAAAAACGGCTAAATTCGGCGGAAAAGTCGCAAAAAGTGTCGATTTTCACCGCCAACCGGTAAAGGGAACCTGCAAGGCATGTTGCCCCGCAGCAGGGGCGCCTCTATAAGCCCGGCTTTCCGCGCGCAAAGGCCACTGATTCTCATGGAAATCCGCAATATCGCGATTATCGCGCACGTCGACCACGGCAAGACCACGCTTGTTGACCAGCTGCTGAAGCAGTCGGGCTCTGTGCGCGAGAACCAGCACATGGACGAGCGCGCCATGGACTCCAACGACCAGGAGCGCGAGCGCGGCATCACCATCCTGGCCAAGTGCACCAGCGTCGAATGGAACGGCGTACGCATCAACACCGTGGACACCCCCGGCCATGCCGACTTCGGCGGCGAGGTCGAGCGCATCCTGTCGATGGTGGACGGCGTGGTTCTGCTGGTGGACGCGGCCGAAAGCGTCATGCCCCAGACCAAGTTCGTGCTCGCCAAGGCGCTGAAGCTGGGTCTCAAGCCCATCGTGGTCATCAACAAGATCGACCGTTCCGACGCCCAGCCCGCCGAGACCCTGGAATCCATCTTCGACCTGTTCCTGGCGCTGGAAGCCAATGACAGCCAGCTCGACTTCCACCACCTCTACGCCTCGGGCCGCAATGGCTGGGCCGTCAACGAGCTGGAAGACGAGCGCAAGGACCTGTCGCCGCTGTTCAAGCGCATCGTCGAAGATGTGCCCCCGCCCAAGCCGCAAGCGCTGGCCAGCGAAGAACATCCCTTCAAGATGCTGGTGACGACGCTGGAAGCCGATCCGTTCCTGGGCCGCATCCTGACGGGCCGCATTGAATCGGGCGTCCTGACCATGGGCCGCAACATCAAGGCGCTGAATGCCGCCGGCGAAATCATCGAAAAAACCCGCGTCACCAAGCTGCTGGCCTTCCGGGGCCTGGCCCGCGTGCCGGTCGAGCGCGCCGAAGCGGGTGACATCGTCGCCATTGCCGGCCTGGAAACCGCCACCGTCGCCGATACGCTGTGCGACCTGACCGTTGCCGAAGCGATCCCGGCGCATCCCATCGATCCCCCGACCCTGTCCATGACCCTGTCGGTCAACGATTCCCCCTATGCCGGCCGCGAGGGCGACAAGGTGCAGAGCCGCGTCATCCGCGAGCGGCTGATCCGCGAAGCCGAAGGCAATGTCGCGCTCAAGGTCGCCGAAACCGGCGACGGCGCTTTCGAAGTGTCGGGCCGCGGCGAACTGCAGCTCGGCGTGCTGATCGAATCCATGCGCCGCGAAGGCTTCGAGCTTTCGATCTCGCGCCCGCGCGTGGTGATGAAGACCGAGAATGGCGAAAAGCTGGAGCCGATCGAGGAAGTCACCGTCGATGTCGACGATGCCTATACCGGCACCGTCATCGAGAAGATTTCCCAGCGCAAGGGCGAGATGGTCGACATGCGCCCGACCGGCGCCGGCAAGACCCGCATCGTGTTCCACGGCCCGGCGCGCGGGTTGATCGGCTATCACGGCGAATTCCTCACCGACACGCGCGGCACCGGCGTGATGAACCGCATGTTCCTGGAATATGCCCCGCACAAGGGCAGCGTCGGCGGCCGCATCAACGGCGTGCTGATCTCCACCGAGCAGGGCGAAG
>DASYCS010000149.1:0-3909 GCA_036500025.1 Mesorhizobium sp.
GCGAGCGCGTCGCGCGCGGCAGCCGGTGCCTGGACCTCGCCGATATTGGCCATCAAATGCCTTTCACCAGCTTCGCCACGACATCGCGCACGGTGGTGCCTTCGGCGCGGGCGGCGAAGGTAAGCGCCATGCGGTGTTGCAGCACAGGCTCGGCCAGCGCGCGCACATCGTCGACGGAAGGGGCGAGCCGCCCGTCATAGAGCGCGCGCGCGCGGGCGCACAGCGTCAGCGCCTGGCTGGCGCGCGGGCCCGGACCCCAGGCGACGAACCTGTCGGTTTCAGCGCTGCCCTGGCCTGGGCGAGCCGAGCGCACCAGCTTGAGGATCGCCTCGACCACGCTTTCGGACACCGGCATGCGTCGGATGAGGGTCTGGATTTCCTTCAGGCGTTCCGCAGCAAGCACGTTTTGCGCCTTCGCATCCTCGATGCCGGTGGTTTCCAGCAATATGCGGCGCTCGGCTTCGAGTTCGGGGTAAAGGATATCGATCTGCATCAGGAAGCGGTCGAGCTGCGCCTCGGGCAGCGGATAGGTGCCCTCCTGTTCAAGTGGGTTCTGCGTCGCCAGCACATGGAACGGGGCCGGCAGGTCGTAGCGCGCGCCGGCGATGGTGACATGGTATTCCTGCATGGCCTGCAACAGGGCGGACTGCGTGCGCGGCGAGGCGCGGTTGATCTCGTCCGCCATCAGAAGCTGCGCGAAGATCGGCCCCTGAATGAAGCGGAACGAACGGCGCCCGGTTTCGTCCTGCTCCATGACTTCGGAGCCGAGAATATCGGACGGCATCAGGTCGGGCGTGAACTGGATGCGGCTGGCGTCGAGGCCGAGCACGGTGCCCAGCGTTTCGACCAGCTTGGTCTTGGCCAGCCCCGGCACGCCGACCAGCAGCGCATGGCCGCCGGCTAAAAGCGCCACCAGCGTGCGCTCGATGACGCTTTCCTGGCCGAAGATGACCCGGCCGACACCTTCTCGGATAAGCGAAATATCGGCCAGCGCCTTTTCGGCCTGGGCGACCATTTCCTTTTCGTCGATCGGGCTTTCCTTGACCATCACGCTCATGCAGCATCGATCCTTGTGGTTGGAAACGGCGAGCCGCACGGTTTACTTCCCGATCTTACGCCAGATTCGGACCGTGCCGCGATTCGCGGGCTCGCGTTGCGCCTCGAACGAACTTAAATCACATAGTTGGGCTGACAAGCGCAACAACAGTGACTATTTCGTGACGATGACCGATCCGATTTCTCCCGACCCGCAGGGCCTTAGCAGCGCCAAAGACGCGCGGGGGCTGGAAGCGTTGATTTCGCGCGCCGCGCGAGCCGGCAAGGGCCTGCCGCCGGTCGAGCGCTGGCATCCCGATTTCTGCGGCGATATCGACATGGAAATCAGGCAGGACGGCACCTGGTTCTACATGGGCACGCCCATCGGCCGGATGCCGCTGGTGCAGCTTTTTTCCACGGTGCTGCGCAAGGACGAGGATGGAAAGACCTATCTGGTGACGCCGGTGGAGCGGGTCGGTATCCGCGTCGTGGACGCGCCGTTCATCGCCGTCGAGATCGATGTTTCCGGCTCCGGCGACGATCAGGTCATCACCTTTCGCACCAATGTCGGCGACGTGGTCGAGGCGGGGCCGGAGCATCCGCTGCGCTTCGTCGACGAGGCCGAGACCGGCGGCCTGAAGCCCTATGTGCTGGTGCGCGGGCGGCTGGAGGCGCTGGTCTCGCGGGCGGTGATGTACGAACTGGTCGGGCATGGCGAGGAAATCGAGGTCGACGGCGCGCTGACGTTCGCGGTGCGGTCGGGCGGGGAAATCTATCCGATCATGCCGGCGGAAAGCCTGAAGCGGTTGAGCGCCTGATGGATATCCAAAGCGCATCGCCGTTTTCGGCGGCCGATTTTCGCGCGCGCGCCGCCGTCCAGCCGCAGATGAGGGCGGAAGACGATTATGGCGACCACCGCTTCAACCCCGGCCATCCGCGCATGAGCGCGAACCGGGCGCTGCGCAATGCCGCCGTTCTTATCCCGGTGGTCGATCGTGGGCCGCAGGCCACCGTGCTTTTGACCAAGCGGGCGGAAACGCTGCGTAATCATTCGGGACAGGTGGCCTTTCCCGGCGGCACAATCGACGCCACCGATCCGACACCGGAATTCACGGCGCTGCGCGAGACGATGGAAGAGATCGGCCTGGAGGAGAGCTTCATCGAGGTGATCGGGCGCATGCCCGATTATGTCACCGGCAGCGGCTATCGCATCGCGCCCGTGCTTGGCATCGTCAAGCCGGGATTTTCGCTGGCGCTCAACGCCCACGAGGTGGATGCCGCCTTCGAGGTGCCGCTTTCCTTCCTGATGGACCCTGCCAACCATCGCCGCGACAGCCGCATGTGGAACGATCTCGAATGGTTCTTCTACGAAATGCCCTATGGCGGCCAACGCGTCTGGGGCGTTACCGCCGGCATCGTCCGCACGGTCTATGAAAGGCTATACGCTTGAAGATCACCATTGCCGACAAGGCCGACTGGCTGCGCGACCGGCACTTGCAAAGCCTGCTTGCCGCGCTTTGCGAGGATGGCGAGGAAGCGCGCATCGCCGGTGGCGCGGTGCGCAACGCGCTGATGGGCCAACCGGTCGCCGATGTCGATATCGCCACAACGACGCTGCCGCGCGAAACCATACGCCGGGCCGAAAAGACCGGGTTCAAGGCGGTGCCGACCGGCATCGACCATGGCACCGTCACCGTCATTGCCGGCGGACGCCCGTTCGAGGTGACGACGCTGCGCGCCGATATCGAAACCGATGGGCGACATGCGAAAGTTTCGTTCGGGCGTGACTGGAAAGCGGACGCAGAGCGGCGCGACTTCACCATCAACGCGCTCTATGCCGAGGCCGATGGCACGGTGATCGATCTGGTCGGCGGGCTGGCCGACATGGAGGCGCGGCTGCTGCGCTTCATCGGCGATCCGGACCAGCGCATCCGCGAGGATTACCTGCGGATATTGCGGTTTTTCCGCTTTTTCGCCTGGTATGGCAAAGGACGGCCCGACGCCGAGGGCGTGAAGGCCTGCGCCCGCCTCAAGGAGGGCCTTGACGGGCTTTCGGCGGAACGTGTGTGGGCTGAACTTAAGAAGCTGCTTTGCGCGCCCGATCCGTCGCGCGCGCTGTTATGGATGCGCCAGTCCGGCGTTTTGACGCGGGTTTTGCCGGAAAGCGAAAAGTGGGGCATCGACGCCATCCACGCATTGGTCAAAGCGGAAGGCGATCTGGGCTGGACGCCCGATCCGCTGGCGCGGCTGGAAGCCATCGTTCCGCCTGACACGGCGCGGATGAAGGCACTGGCTGGGCGGCTGAAATTCTCCACCCGCGAGGCCGAGCGGCTGAAGCGATGGAGCCTGACGGGCGCGGTCGAGCCGAAAACGACCGAGGCGGAACTGGCGAAGCGGCTTTATCGCGGCGACAGCCAGGCTATCGTCGACCGCTTGCAGCTGTCGCTGGCTTCGGCGCGCGCGCGCGCCGCCGGCGATGGCGGTGCCATGGATGAGAAGGCCATGATGGAGACGGGTGGTTTGTCGCGCCTGCTTGCTTTCGCGCAAAAATGGGAAAAGCCGATTTTTCCGCTCAAAGGCGCTGATCTTTCGGCGCTGGGCGCTGAGCCGGGACCGAAACTCGGTTCGGTTCTCAAGTCGCTGGAAAACGACTGGATCGAGGCGAATTTTACGCTCGATCGGGGCGCGCTGCTTTTGCACGCCGCCGACTTATTGGCAAAAGACAGCTAGAGCGGTTCTGGTTTTCACTGGATCGGCAAAAACCGCTCCATCTCTCCGTTTTGGCCGCATTCCCGGACGCAAATCCGTTTCACACTTTTGCCGGAAATGGTCTAGTCAGGCCGCGTCGCGGACCTTTTCGATACGCGAGCGGAT
>DASYCS010000150.1:0-3214 GCA_036500025.1 Mesorhizobium sp.
CAGCTTTTCTTCCTCGCCGGTGACGGAGTTGACCAGCGGGCGTCCCTTGGCGACTTTCAGCGCCGCCTCGATCGCCGCCGAAACGGAACTGTCGATCGCCAGCGGCAGGTCGACGAGGCCCTGCACGATCTCCAGCGTCTGAACCAGAAGGCCAGGCTCCGTCTCGTTCGGATTGACCGAAGTGACGCCGGCGTTGATGTCGAGCATGGTGGCGCCGCAGGCGGCCTGTTCCAGCGCGTCCTTGATGACGGTTTCGAAATTGCCCGCCTGCATTTCGGCGGCAAGCTTCTTGCGGCCGGTGGGATTGATGCGTTCGCCGATCACGCAGAAAGGCTGATCGAAGCCGATAATGATCTCTCTGGTCGCCGAGGCGACGATGGTGCGGGTCATGTAATCTCTCCGGTCATGATATAAAGATTTCTTTATATCGCTATCTGTTTTGAATCAAGTGAACGTCGCCGGCGCATCAATGCGCGGTCTTGACCATATCCACCTGCGTTTCCGTTATATCGTCGCGCAAGATGTGATCCAGCCGCTCGGCAACCATCCGGTCGTCGCCCCGCGCCTCGCGCTTCCAAGGCTGACGGCTTTTGAGCACGCCCGATTCATCGACGATTTCGGCGACATATTCCTCCTGGCGATAGGCCATCACATGGACGCCGGAAACGCCGGGAATTTCCTTCACCTCGTTGATGATGTCGATGCAGAGCTGCTTGCCTTCCTTCTTCTGGTCCTGCGCACCTTCCAGCCGCTTGATGATTGCGTCGGGGATGTGGATGCCCGGCACGTTGGCGCGAATCCATTTAGCCGTCTTGGCCGAGGCCAGCGGGCCGACACCACACAGGATGAACACCTTCTCGGTATGGCCGAGGTCGCGCACCTTCTGCATATAGCTGCGGAACATCGGCACATCGAAGCAGTACTGGCTCTGCACGAATTGCGCGCCGGCGGCGATTTTCTTGCCGAGCCGATGCGGGCGGAAATCGTAAGGCGGGGCAAACGGGTTGATTGCCGCGCCCAGGAAAAGCTGGGGCGGCGTGGTCAGCTTGCGCCCGGACAGGAATTTGCCGTTGTCGCGCATGATGCGGCAGGTTTCCAGAAGCGACATGCAGTCGAGGTCGAACACCGGCTTGGCGCCGGGCTGGTCGCCGGCCTGCACGCCGTCGCCGGTCAGGCACAGCATGTTGGCGACGCCCATGGCGGCACCGCCCAGCACGTCGCCCTGGATGGCGATGCGGTTCTTGTCGCGGCAGGCGATCTGCATGATCGGGGCGTAGCCCATGCGGGTCAGCAGCGCGCAGATGCCGACTGACGACATATGGCAGTTCGCGCCGGAAGCATCGACGGCATTGATGGCGTCGACCCAGCCATCGAAAACCTTGGCGCGGTTGTAGACTTCCTCCGGATCGGCGCTGTCGGGCGGGTTAAGTTCGGTCGTCACGGCGAACTCGCCGCGGCGCAGCACACGCTCCAGCCGTCCGCGCGAGGTGTGGCCGGGAAGGGGATCGAGCGGCAGGTGGACGCCTGCCGGATTTTCGTCGCGCTGACGCCCGATCATGCTGTGGCTCCGCTATTGGAGGCTGCGGCCTTTGCGGCTTCGCGCGTGGCGGCCGCCTGAGCCGTGACGCGCAGCCAGGCGGACGTTTCGCGCAGCGACTGATCGACCGGCTTTTGCACGTTCAGGATTTTGTCGCCGTGAACCATTTGCTGCGAGCCTTCCCATGCCTTGACCCAAACGCAAGGCATGTTGGGTTCGACCTCGCAATGGCCATTGGCGCGGACGCCACCGCAAGGGCCGTTGCGCAACTGCTTCGGGCAGTTCATCGGGCAGGACATGCCGGTGGAGGAAAGCACGCACTGGCCGCACATGCGGCAGTCGAACATGAAGCCTTTCACATGCTTTTCGATGAACTTGATCGGCGCTTCGACGCGGCCATAGCCGATGCCCTTCCACAAAGGATGCAGTAGCAGGAAAACATCGGCGAACCTGGCGTAGAACCACTCAAGCAGGCGCGAATGGCGCACCGACCACAGCCGCACCGCAAACGAGCGCTGTACGCGGCGCTGCGGAGAAACGTCGGCAGGCTTGTAGTCGCTCTTCGGCGCGGCCTTCTTGACCATGGCCGCCTGCGTCATGCCGGCAGGTGCCGCCGGCGCGACGGTGCTTGACGCACCGGCCGGTCCGGATGCCGTTGTCGAAGCCAGCTCTTGTTCAGACATTTTCCTTGCCGCCTGCCTTGGCGAGAGCGACCAGCCGCTCGCGGTCGAATTGCGCTTCGAGATCGGCCGCCGCCTTGTCTGCTTCGGCTTCGAGGTCGTCGCTTACGGGCAGCGGATCGGCCTTGCGCCATTCGGACAGATAGTCGCTGGAGCCTTCGGCGCCGCTGCGCATCGCGGCCATGTCGATAGCCTCGGTAAAGCGCAGCGAAAGCTCGCGCTTGGCGTTTTGCCGGCCACGCTTGACGATGACCTGGGCGGGAATGTCGCGCCAGTAGACGACGATCAGATCGGCCATGAAATTTCTCCTCGTATTTTCGAGCATTGCCGCAAGCGTTGCCGGGCTGCTTGTTATGGGACGACGCGCGCGCCTTCAAAAGCGACGAATGGAGATGTCGCAAAAAGAAAGCCTGCTGCGGCGGGTCTTGTAGCGCACGCCGCCGGTGGACAAATCAGGTTTATGAGCTGGCGTTCAACGCCTGAGTTCGAGAATGTCGAGCCTGGATTCGTAGTAGGGCGCCGGAAACTCGATGCGAAACTCATTGGCATCGGTGCGGAAGGCGTAGCCGACCTGATCGGTGCCGGGGCCGCTGGCATAGCGTTTCACCGGATCGCCGGAAACGTAGTACGAACCAAGATAAATCGAGCGTTTCTCGCCGTCGTCGTAGAAGCGGCCGCTGGTGCGTTGTGAGCCGCTGGTCTTTTCCAAAACCCAGCCGGAGCCGTCGTCGGTTACCTTGCATTTGAACCAGCCGTAAATCACCAGTGCGCCGAGATCGCCGCCAAGCTTGATCGTGCGGCATTGCCAATTGCCGGTCAGGTCCCTGTCGGAAAAGGAAACGAGCGGCCGCGCCAGCAACGCATCAAGCTGCTTCAGGTCAGCCGCGTTGCCTGCTTTGGCCTCATCAAGGGCCGTCTTGCGCGTGTCGGAATACTGGTCGAGCCTCGACTTGTCGGCAGGCGTGATGAGCTTCTGCACAATACCATCAGCAAGCGC
>DASYCS010000151.1:0-3347 GCA_036500025.1 Mesorhizobium sp.
TTCATCTATATTGGCGGCAACGACACGTCCGGCACCCAGCAAATCCTCACCGATGCGGCAGGCGGCAAGATGGCCTTCGTCCACGCGCCGAAAACCATCGATAACGACCTTGAAGAAAACGACCACGTTCCGGGCTTCATCTCGGCTGCCGAATTCGTCGCCGGCGCTTTCCTGTCGGTCGATCTCGATTTTCGCGCGCTGCCCGGCATCTATGTCGGCATCGTCATGGGCCGCCACGCCGGCTTCCTGACGGCGGCATCCGCCGCCTGGCGGCTGGATGGCGACAGCGGCCCGCATCTGGTCTACGTGCCTGAGCGCGCTTTTTCGACCAAGCAGTTCATCGATGATGTGCGCGCCACGCTCGATAAGCACAAGCGTTGCATCGTCGCCGTATCGGAAGGCGTTTCCACCGCCGACGGTAAGGCGCTGGTCGAAAGCCTGGTGCCACCGGAAAGGCTGGAGCGCGACCAGCATGGCAACGTCAAGCTGTCGGGGAGCGACCTGACGGCGGCGCTGGAACATGCGCTGGCCGATGGCCTGCCGGGCAAGCGCGCCCGCGTCGATGCACTGGGCTACATGCCGCGCGGTTATGTCGGCGCCATCAATGCCGTCGATGCGCAGGAAGCCTTCGATGCCGGCGCCTTCGCCGTCAGTGTCGCCGAACAGGGCGGCGGCTCCGTCGCGCTGCAATATGAGGGCGGCAGGACGGTGCTGAAGAAAGTGCCGCTGAAAAACGTCGCCGGCAAGACGCGCCATATGCCCGACGATTTCATGCAGGCCGACGCCAACCGGCTTTCCGAGGCCGGCATCGCCTATCTCAAGCGGTTGGTTCCGGAGAAACACAAGGTAGGCAAACCCTTCGTTTAAAGGCGCGCCATGATGTCCGGCTGGTTCTCGAAGCGCATCGTCGACGACAGGACGACGATGCTGACGGAACCGTTCGTCCACGACTACATGCGCGCCAATATCTGGCATGTGCGCGGGCGCGACATGGACCTGCTGGTCGATACCGGCATGGGCATCTGCCCGCTGGCCCCGGAAATTGACGCGCCGGCGGGCAAGCCGCTGCTGGTCGTCGCCACCCACATCCATCTCGATCATGTCGGCTCGCTGCACGAATTTCCGCTGCGTGCCGGCCCGGCGCAAAGTGCTGCCGAATTTGGCCGCATGGGCGACGAGGCGACCTATGCGCACGAGTTCCGCGTGCTTGCCGGCGCGGTCTCGCAATTGCCCCGGCCCGGCTGGAAGGCCGCCGACTATCGCATCGAGCCGGCGCCGCTGACCCGCATTCTTGGTGAAGGCGATAGCGTCGATCTTGGCGACCGCCAGTTCAAGGTGCTGCACCTGCCCGGCCATTCGCCGGATTCGATCGGCCTGTTCGATGAAAAGGACGGCACCTTTTTCAGCGGTGACGCCATCTATGACGACACGCTGCTGGACGACATGCCGGATTCCGACCGCGCCGCCTATCGCCTTACCATGCAACGCCTGCTTAGCCTGCCCATCGGTGTCGGCCATGGCGGACACGGCCCGAGTTTTTCGCGCCGGCGCATGATCGAAATCGCCAACGAATATCTGAATCGCTCCAAGAATCTTTGACTGATCGGCCAAAGCAGCGCCAGATAACCCGTCATTTTAGCGCCTGGCGTGCTTCGTTGAGGGCGGTGTTTCGACCGTTCAACTGTCTAGCCGGCTAAAACTAAACCGATTTACGTCGCCATATGTTGACGCTGTGTGCAGGACGGTGTGAACGCTGGCCTGAAAATTCATTAGCCGGAAAATTCAAAAATATTATAACTATTTGATTACAATAGGGAAAATTGTGGCGAAAGAGAGCTTTGGCACAATTTCAACCACCAGACTCTTGGTCCAGGCAGAAAAATTTCGTGACTGGAAAGTTCGACACCGCTCCCCCACATCGGGGTGGTCCGAACGACGCGCTTCATTTTTACGGCACGCCATTTGAGGGACGAGATTAAAAACTGGAGTATTTAAAAATGAAGACCATTGCTCTTACCACCGCCGCTCTCCTTGTCGCCGCTGGCAGCGCTTTCGCCGCAAGCGACCACTTCCAGGGCCCGTCGACCCAGTCGTCCATCGACAGCGCTTACACCGCTTCCATCGGTGACAACGACAAATCCGTTCAGAAGCCGGTTGCCGAAGGCAATGTGCGGCTCACGGTCGGCAATCACTAACAACAACGATCAGCGCCCGCCAAGAGACGGGCGCATCCTGAAGAATCTGGAGTATCTGAAATGAAGACCATCGCACTTGCCACTGCCGCCCTCCTTGTTGCCGCCGGTAGCGCCTTCGCCGGCAGCGACCACTTCCAGGGCCCGACGCAGTCGTCCATCGACAACGCCCACACCGCTTCCATTTCCAGCAACGGCGCTGCCGTTCGCAAGCCGGTTGCAGAGGGCAATGACCGCCTCACGGTCGGCAATCACTAACAACCATCAACGTCCCGCTTGACGGACGATATTTGAAAATCTGGAGTACTCGAAATGAAGACCATTGCTCTTACCGCCGCCGCTCTCCTCGTTGCCGCCGGCAGCGCCTTTGCCGCGAGCGACCACTTCAAGGCCCCTTCGGCCCAGTCGAATCAGTCGTCGACGATCGACAATTCTTACACGGCCTCCGTGCGCACCAGCGACGCGACCGTGCAGAAGCCGGTAACCGAAGGCAACACGAATATTACCGCCGGCAGCCACTAGGCTTAGCGGTTATTCAATCAAAACGGCGGGCTTGCCCGCCGTTTTGCTTTTTTCGCCAAAGCCTAAACGCTTCGACGCTATCGCCTTTTCCGAGCCGGTTTCACGTCAGGAATGGCTTGGCCTTCATCGTAGCCGGTATCGGCACGCCAAGGCGCTTCAGCACCGTCGGCGCCAACTGCAACTGGTCGAGCAGCACATCCTCTTTCGGCCCTTTTGCCGGTCCGAAATAATACAGCGCGAAATCCTGCTGCAAATCCTCATGGCCGCCATGATGACCGCGATCGGTCTGGCCGTGATCGGCGGTTACGATCACCTCGTAGCCCGCTTCCCGCCAGCGCGGCAGAAAAGCCGCCAGCATGGCGTCCATCGCAAACACCGCATGATCCATTTCACGGCAATCATGGCCGAACCGATGGCCCATCGAATCCAGGGTGCAGGTGTGCAGGATGCCGTAATCGATGGAAAAGCGGCTGGCCAGCATCGTCAAAGTGGCGAACAGGTCGACATCGCTCGGCGTCATCTGGTTGATGAGATTATAGCCGGTCATCGTGTGGAAACGGCCATGCGTGATCGGACCGCCCGGCTCGTCATATTCCATGTCACGGACCAGATCGAACGGATAGCGGTTGAAGA
>DASYCS010000152.1:0-4466 GCA_036500025.1 Mesorhizobium sp.
TTCGGCGCCGAGAATGGATTTTTCTGGGCCGCGGTCGGCGGCCTGATCCGGATTTTCCTGTCGGATTATTTCCGGCTGAAGAAATCGCACGGCCTGTCGCATTACACCGAGGCCGAGATGCTCACGCACCTCAAGGCTGCCGGTTATTCGGCCAAGCGCGCCGAACGCAACATCGGCCACAATCCGTGGCGCATGACGTTCCTCGCCAAACCGGAATAAGCTTTACTTCCGCTCTTCCCCGCGCATAGCCGTTCGCAGGACGGCGTTCTTTCAGAACGCCTATGAGCGGGGACCCAGTTCTTTCTTTTTCTTAGCTCCTGGATTCCCGCTTGCGCGGGAATGAGCGGAGATTGGGTCAGTCCCAGCCGCCGGCGACACGCTCGACCGGCGTGGCGATACGGCCGTCGGGCCGCTTGAGCGCAGCGATACGTTTCATCTCTTCATCGCTCAATTCGAAATCGAACACGTCATAATTATTGGCGATGCGCTGCGGATTCTGCGAAAACGGAATGGCCACGACGTCTTGCTGGATCAGCCAGCGCAGCGCGATCTGCGCGATGCCGCGGCCATGCGCCTTGGCGATGTCGCCAAGCACCTTGTCCTCGAACATGCGCCCGCGCGCCAACGGACAGTAGGCGACGAAGACGAGCTTGTGCCGCCGTGCCGCCGCCAACAGCTTGGTCTGGTCGAGATAGGGATGATACTCAGCCTGCAACACAGTGATCGGCTCCGATGAAATCGCCATCGCCTCGTCAAGTAGCGCAGTATTGAAATTAGCGACGCCAATGTGCCGCGCCTTGCCATCCTTTTTGGCCTTGGCAAGCGCCGGTATGCATTCGCTCGGTGGTATCGCCGGGTTAGGCCAGTGAATCATCAGCAGGTCGAGATAATCGACCTTGAGCGCCGCGAGACTGTCGTCGACCGATTTGGCGAAATCCCTGGGCCGCAAATTTTCGTGGCTGACCTTGGTGACTAGAAAAATATCCTGCCGTGGCACGCCGGATTTGCGGATCGCTTCTCCCACCGCGTCCTCGGTGCCGTATTTGCGGCCCGTATCGATGTGACGATATCCGGTTTTTAGCGCGTTCAGAACGGCATCGGCCGTCATGCCGCCGGTCAACGGTGAGGTACCGAAGCCAATGATCGGAATTTCGCCGCTTTCGGTGGAAAACGGCAGCTTGGAGGGGTTCGTCATGAGTCGCCCGTAAAATTGCGGCCAAGATTTCGCCGCATCATTATCCGAAACAGGGCTGGCTGTATCAAAGTTTAACGATGGTTGTGGTGCGCCGCCTCCGGCTATGCCGGAGCGCGCGATGCGGGGGACCTAGACATGACCAACCGCGAACATATCGTTCGAACGGCCTACGCCCGGGCATGGGAAGATTTCGAACGCATTCCGCAGACGCTACCGGAACGGCGTCTTGCGCCGCAGCGGCTACGCCAGCACATCCTGACGGTTTTGGATGGAGGCGAGCGCGATCCTGAAAAAATTGCCGAGGAAGCGCTGGGCCGGCTGCGCGAAGCCGAGCAGATCGCACGGTCACGCGCCCGGGTGATGAAGGCCGACGGCCTTTCCGACGCCGGCTAGTCTTTTTGGCCAACACTAGAATGCGGCCGTCTCCTTTGGAACGGGTGCTTCTTCCGTGTCGATTTCCGAATTCAACTCTGCGCCGACCAGCACGACGATCGCCGTCACCCAGAGCCACATCATCAGGCCGATGGCGGCGCCGAGTGAGCCGTAGGTTTTGTCGTAGTCGGCGAAACTCGCGAGATACCACGACAGCAATGCTGACCCGCCAAGCCAGGCGACGGCTGCGAACGCCGCGCCCGGACTGATCCAGCGCCAGCGCGCATTGTCGACATCGGGACCGAACCGATAGAGCGTTGCGAGGCCGAGCAGCACGATCAGCAGCATTGCCGGCCAACGCAGCCAGGTGACTGCAAGTTCGCCGTAGCGGCCAGCATGCAAGAACGACATGACAACGGGCAGGACGACCACGGCCGCGATCGCCAGCAGCAGCATGGCGATGGCGCCCACAGTGAACAGAAGCGAGACGGCGTTGAGCTTGAAGAAGCCGCGGCGCTCCTTGACGCCGTAACAGATGTTGAGCGCGTCGATGACCGCTTTCACCCCGGCATTGGCGCTCCACACCGCCAGCGCCAGGCCGATAAAGAATGCCGCGCCGAGGTCGCCGATGCCGCGCTGCACGATACGGGTCACCTGCTCGTCGACGATCTGGTAGGCGCTAGCCGGCATCACGCCCGACATCAGCGCGAGGTGCGCATTGATCGTCGAGGCCTTGGCAAAAAGCGCGTAGCTCGACACCAGGGCGGTGACTGCTGGAAACAAGGCTAGCAAACCGTAAAAAACGACACCGGCCGCGAGCGCCAAAAGCCGGTCGTTGTTGATCTCCTCATAAGTCCGGAAAAGGACGTGCTTCCAGGCCGCCCAGCCGCGGCGTGGCTTACGGACCGGGACCGGACGCGGGCAGCGCCGGTTGCCGAGCGCCGCAATGGTCGCATAGCTGCCAATGACGGCCAGGCTGGCCAGCCAGCCCGGCACCCGACGTCCTTGAAATGGGCGGCCCGCCAACGACATACAGTCATAACGTCGGCCGGGTAGACTTAGTTTCGACAGACCTGTGGCCAGGGGGCCTGTTGCCCTTCCCACCCCCTCGATTCTGGTCTAGAGACCGCTCGCACGGGGTAACCCCCGCTTGGGGGCCGAGGACGCAGCGCGCATTTAGCAAAAGTGGGCACCGGTTTTGCTAAAATGCGCACAGTTTTAAACTAGCGCGCTTTCCGGGCGGCCAACCGGTTCCCACTTGGCCTGAAAGCGCGCGATGAGCGCGCCCTTTTTTTGTGTGCAGTTTGGAGCCCGACGTTTTCGAATGCCGAAACGGTCCGACATCAAATCCATCCTGATCATAGGCGCCGGCCCGATTGTCATCGGCCAGGCCTGCGAATTCGATTATTCCGGCACCCAGGCCTGCAAGGCGCTGAAGGAAGAGGGCTACCGGGTCATTCTGGTGAACTCCAATCCGGCGACGATCATGACCGATCCGGACCTGGCCGACGCAACCTACATCGAGCCGATTACCCCGGAGATCGTCACAAAGATCATCGAGAAGGAGCGTCCCGACGCTCTGCTGCCGACCATGGGCGGTCAGACCGCGCTGAACTGCGCGCTGTCGCTCAAGAAAATGGGCACGCTCGACAAATACAACGTCAAAATGATCGGCGCGACCGCCGAGGCCATCGACAAGGCGGAAGACCGCGAGCTGTTCCGCAACGCCATGACCAAGATCGGTCTGGAGACGCCGCGCTCGCATCATGTGAAATCGCTGGGCGATGCGCTCAAGGCGCTCGACGATATCGGCCTGCCCGCCATCATCCGCCCATCGTTTACGATGGGCGGCACAGGTGGCGGCATCGCCTACAACAAGGCGGAGTTCATCGAGATCGTCGAAGGCGGCATCGACGCCTCGCCGACCGATGAAGTGCTGATCGAGGAGTCCGTACTCGGCTGGAAAGAGTACGAGATGGAGGTGGTGCGCGACAAAAAAGACAATTGCATCATCATCTGCTCGATCGAAAATATCGACCCGATGGGCGTGCATACCGGTGACTCCATCACCGTCGCGCCGGCGCTGACGCTGACCGACAAAGAATACCAGATGATGCGCGATGCCTCGCTCGCCGTGCTGCGCGAGATCGGCGTCGAGACCGGCGGTTCGAACGTGCAGTTCGCCGTCAACCCGGAAGACGGCCGGCTCATCGTCATTGAAATGAACCCGCGCGTGTCGCGTTCGTCGGCGCTGGCATCGAAAGCGACCGGCTTTCCGATCGCCAAGGTCGCCGCCAAGCTCGCGGTCGGCTACACGCTCGACGAAATCGCCAACGACATCACCGGCGGCGCGACGCCGGCGTCGTTCGAGCCGACCATCGACTACGTCGTCACCAAAATCCCGCGTTTCGCCTTCGAGAAATTCCCCGGCGCGTCGAACGTGCTGACCACGTCGATGAAGTCGGTCGGCGAAGCCATGGCCATCGGCCGCACCTTCCAGGAAAGCCTGCAGAAGGCGCTGCGTTCGCTCGAGACCGGCCTCACCGGCCTCGATGAAATCGCCATCGAAGGTTTCGATCCTGCCAAGGACATCGAGGACGCCGACAACAAGGCCGCGATCCGCGCCGCGCTCGGCACACCGACGCCGGACCGGCTGCTCAAGGTCGCGCAAGCCATGCGGCTCGGCGCCAGCGACGAACTCGTCTACAACGCCTGCCGCATCGACCGCTGGTTCCTGTCGGAAATCCGCGCGCTGATCGAGATGGAAGGCGAGATCAAGGCCAAGGGCCTGCCGGACACCGCGGGCCCGTTCCGCCGTCTCAAGGCCATGGGTTTCTCCGACACCCGTCTCGGCAAACTCACCGGCACGCCGGCCGACACCGTGATGCAGAAGCGCCGC
>DASYCS010000153.1:0-4725 GCA_036500025.1 Mesorhizobium sp.
CGAAGGGTGCGCCGATCTCGGCATTCTCACCCTCGCCGACGGCGAGGATCTCGGTGAATTCAACGATGTCACCGGCATTGCCGGCAACCTTCTCGACCTTCAAAAGGTCATTGGCGGCCACGCGATACTGCTTGCCGCCCGTTTTAATGACTGCGAACATTTTTTGCCTTTCGCTGTTCGGTCGGCCTCGATGAACCGGTATCCTCGGGAAGAGGGGCGGTTCGGCCGTCTTTTTGTCAGTCTGCGGGTTCAATAGACAAGCGGCGCGGAAAAGCTTCCACGCCGATTGCGCGCTGTCCATAGACGCAGGCCCGGTTGAAGTCAAGACAGGAGCGGCTTTGGCGCCAGGCGGAAATGCCCGGGTGGAAAAAGGAAGTCAGCGCAGGAAAACGGGTCAACGCAGGAAGATATTGGCGGAGAGGGAGGGATTCGAACCCCCGATGGGCTTGCACCCATGCCGCATTTCGAGTGCGGTGCATTCGACCACTCTGCCACCTCTCCGCGGGTCATGGTCCGCCGTTGCCGGCGCGGCGCCTAGATAGCGGCTCGGCGCTTAGGTTACAAGGGCCAATCTCCACGGGTTTGACGGGAGATGCGGCGGCTTGTCGAGAGGCGGGCCGGCGGCAGTAGGGCCGTGGGGGAATAGGACAGTAAGGCAGTAAAGGGGCGGGGAAGACGCGGGCAGGCCGGGGCGGGCAAGCAGGTTGGGGCTGCCAGCGGCAAGGCCTTGCCCCGTGAGTGCGTTCCCCAGCGGGCAACACCGGCTTAGCGTGGGCAGGTAGGCAGGTCACCAGCCGCGCCTGCCGGACGAGTTCAGTGCCTTCCGGACGGCTGGCGCGAAAGCCTTGGCGAGCATCCCCAGCTGCTCGGGCCGCATCGTCAGACGCTCAATTGACATGAGCCATTTACCGACAGCGAAACCAGGTCGAACACTTCTTCCGCCGACTCAAACACTTCCGATGCGTCGCCACCCGCTTCGACAAACTCGCCCGCAACTTCCTCGCAGCCGTCCTGCTCGCTTCAATCAGGCTGTGACCAGAACTTATGAACTCACAACCTAGATCGCCGTGGCTGTCGTCGCGCCTGCCTTGGCGGCGCGCAGCAGCATGCCGAACAGGTCGCGCGGTTCGTCGGGGTCGGCCAGCAGGTCGAGTTCTTCGAATAGGCCGGTCGCCTTCAGCTGGTCGCGCACGTAGCGGAGGGCGGAAAAGTCCTCGATGGCGAAGCCGACGGAATCAAACAGCGTGATCTGGCCGGTATCGCTGCGGCCTTTGGCGCTTCCCGTCATCACCTGCCATAGTTCGGTGACCGGATGATCGGCTTCTAGCTGCTGGATTTCGCCCTCAATGCGGGTTTGCGGCGGATATTCGACGAAAATGTCCGAGCGAAGCAGGATGTCGCGGTGCAGTTCGGTCTTGCCGGGACAGTCGCCGCCGACCGCGTTGATGTGGACGCCGCCGCCCACCATGTTGTCGGTCAGGATGGTCGCGCACTGCTTGTCGGCGGTGACCGTGGTGATGATCTGGGCGCCTTCCACCACTTCCTGCGCCGAGCGGCAGATGGTGATGTCGAAGCCCAGGCCGGAAAGGTTTTTCGCGCATTTTTGCGAGGCCGATGCGTCGATATCGTAGAGGCGCAGCCTGTCGACGCCGAGCAGCGCCTTGAAGGCGATGGCCTGGAATTCGGACTGCGCGCCATTGCCGATGACGGCCATGGTCCTTGCGCCTTTCGGGGCCAGATATCTGGCGGCGACGGCCGAGGTCGCCGCTGTGCGCAGGGCGGTGAGGATGGTCATCTCGGTCAGCAGCATCGGATAGCCGTTGCCGACATCGGCCAGCATGCCGAAGGCGGTGACGGTCTGGCGTCCCTCGCGCATGTTCTTCGGGTGGCCGTTGACATATTTGAAGCCGTAGAGATGGCCGTCGCTGGTTGGCATCAGTTCGATGACGCCGTCATGGCTGTGCGAGGCGATGCGCGGCGTCTTGTCGAACAATTCCCAGCGCCGGAAATCCTCCTCGACATAGGCGGCGAGTTCGGTGAGGAAACGCTCCACCCCGATGGTGAGCACCAGCTTCATCATGCTGTCGACGCTGACGAAGGGAACCACATTCAGTTTGGCGATCATGATCCATAGCTCCGGGTTGGGCGATCCATGATGCGGCGGCCCATCAGGCTTGCCGTCAGGTCGACCATGAGGGTGGCGGTGCGGCCGCGCTCGTCGAGGAAGGGGTTGAGTTCGACTAGGTCGAGGCTGGTGACGAGGCCGCTGTCGTGCAGCATCTCCATCACCAGATGCGCCTCGCGGATGGTCGCGCCGCCGGGAACGGTGGTGCCGACGGCGGGTGCGATAGAAGGATCGAGGAAATCGACGTCGAGGCTGACATGCAGCATGCCGCCGGCCTCGGCCACGCGCTCCAGAAAATCGCGCAGAAGCCTGGCGATGCCGTGTTCGTCGATGGCGCGCATGTCATGCACGGTGACGCCGGCCGTGGTCAGCGCCTGCCGCTCGGCGGGATCGACGCTGCGCACGCCGAGCACGCAGATGCGGTCCGCAGGTACCGCCGCATGAAGGGTGGGGAAATAGTTTTCGAACCCCGGCTGTCCGCTGGCATAGGCCAGCGGCACGCCATGCAGATTGCCGCTGGCGGTGCTGTCGAGCGTATGGAAATCCGGGTGGGCATCGAGCCACAGCACGAACAGCGGCCGCCCGGTCTCGGCCGCACGCCGCGACAGGCCGGAAACGGTTCCGGCGGAAATCGCGTGGTCGCCGCCAAGGAAAATCGGCATGCCCCCGGCGCTGGCGGCATAGGCGGCGTCGGCAAGGGCCGCCGTCCAGGCCGCAATTTCGGGAAGCGCCTTCAGCGCAGGGTTCGGATGGCTGATCGGTGCGGTCTTGGCCGGCGTCACCGTGCCGAGGTCGGTCACGGTATGGCCAAGATCGGACAGGGCGGCGGCCAGGCCGGCGGTGCGCAGCGCGCTCGGGCCCATCTCGCAGCCCATGCGGCCTGAGCCTGCCTGGAGCGGCGCCCCCAATATCGTGCAATGCATCCGGCTCTCTCCATGCTGTCTGTCGTGAGTAGAGCCGAGCGGACTGGCGATATGAACGCGATGAATTGGCAAATGAGTCAGGATCGCTTATCAAAACGGCAGCTCTGGCAACCAAAACGGAAATGATGGATTCTCTGGATGAAAAACTGGTGACGCTCCTGCGTCACGATGCGCGGCGCAGCATCTCCGATCTCGCCATCCATCTTGGCGTTTCGCGCGCAACGGTGCGGTCGCGGATGGAGCGGCTGGAACGGGCGGGCGAGATCGTCGGCTACACGGTCATCCTGCGCGCCGACGCGGTCGAATTGCCGGTTCGCGGCATCATGATGATCGAGATCGAGGGGCACGCGGCAGACCGGGCAATCCGGGCGCTGGGCGGCTTCGCCGAAATCTCGACAATCCATACCACCAACGGACGCTGGGACCTGGTGGTGGAACTGGCGACGGCGACGCTGACCGATTTCGATGCCGTGCTGCGCCGCATCCGGCTCATACCGGGCGTTACCGGCAGCGAGACCAACCTGCTTCTGGCGACGCCGCGAAGCACCAAGGCGCGGCTGGGCTGAGCGTAGCCATGTGCATCGGATGCCGGCTTTTATGCGCCGGGTGGTGATTTTCGGCCGGAATGTCGATAGCGGTCAGTTATCCACGGCCAGCGCCTTGGTGTTGTAGGCAACTGGCGAGCATCGCGCAGGGCTTTGCATGGCTGGCGTGTCGGGCAGCACCGTTTGCCGCTTCAAGGATATAGCCGTTTTCGGCTGTTGAGTGCTCTCACCCGTAATAGCTTCGACCTGATGGCCGGCAGCGCATAACCGGCGCTGGCAGCGGCCTCGCTTTCGGATATTCCTGGTGGGGCGAGGTACGCCCACGCCATCACATGCACCGCGCACCTGCACGTTTCTACCTACGCCGAACTGTCTTCAGCCGGTAAATCGCCGGCAGGCTTTCCCGGAGAAGTTTTTAACTCGTGGCGCGGTGCACATCATTCCCGGGCTTAGGCGGGGCTATATCTTCAGGCCTCGTGATGCTCGGGCATGTCCTTGAGCTGGTCCTTGGTCCATGACGTCACGGCGTGAACGTCGCCGTCCTCGTCGCGCATGAAGTCCAGCTGGTTGGCGGGGACGGAAACGGGCTTGGCGCCGATGCCGAGGAAGCCGCCGACATCGATCACCACCTGCGTCGCCACGCCGGTGCCGTGGACATGGGAGACGGAACCGACTTTCTCGTCGCCGGGGCCGTAAATAGTGGCATCGTCGAGGATGTCAGGCGTCAGTTCGTTGGTGGTGAGCCGTATATGCTTGGTGTGGTCCATTGCGCATCTCCTTGGTGGCTGGTTCTTGTTGGCTGGACTGGGCTAACCCCCGACAAAGCCATCCGTTCCGCACAACGCCGGGTAAATGACAAATGTGATCGCGCGGTTTCCAGCGCGGCGCGACCCATGGCCTGCTCCCTTGAGGGCGGAGCTGATGCTGGCTGAAGCCGGGATGACATAGTGAGCCGCCGCCTCATGAAGGCGTCGAGTTTTTGCCGTCGATAAACCGGGTTTGCCGGGCGACGATGTGTTGGATGAAAATGGCTTCGAGGCGGCCGGTCAGGCCAGCGAGCGGTGCTGCCTCGACGAAATCGGCGGCAAATCGCGGATACGCAGCCAAGCTGTTGAAATTTCTGGTACGCCCA
>DASYCS010000154.1:0-3073 GCA_036500025.1 Mesorhizobium sp.
GGCTTTTCGATCAGCACCGGCATCGCCTTGCCGACCATTCCAACGGTGAAGGCCTGCTGTTGTTCCACCAGCAACGCCTGCAACCTTTGCAGCCGCTCATCCTTGACGGGTTCCGGCACATGGCCGTCCATCTCGGCGCCCGGCGTGCCGGTGCGCGGCGAATATTTGAAGGAAAAGGCGGAGGCATAACCGACATCGCGGACAAGCTGCATCGTCGCTTCGAAATCGGCATCCGTCTCGCCGGGAAAGCCGACGATAAAGTCGCCGGACAGGGCAATGTCGGCGCGGGCGGCGCGAACGCGGTCGAGCAGCTTCAGATAATCGCTGGCGGTATGGCGGCGGTTCATCACTTTCAGGATACGGTCCGACCCCGATTGCACCGGCAGGTGCAGATAGGGCATCAGCACATCCAGGTCGCGATGCGCGGCAATCAGTTCGTCGTCCATGTCGCGCGGATGGCTGGTGGTGTAGCGCAGGCGCGCAATGCCCGGAATTTCGGCCAGCCGAAACAGCAGGCGGCCAAGGCCCCATTCGGCGTTCTTTCCCCCTTGGCCAGCCCCCTCGCCGTGCCAGGCGTTGACGTTCTGGCCAAGCAGCGTCACCTCGCGCACGCCGGCCTGCGCCAGCTTCTCGGCCTCTTCCACGATCTGGCTGACCGGGCGCGAGACTTCGGAGCCGCGCGTATAGGGCACCACGCAGAAGGTGCAGAACTTGTCGCAGCCTTCCTGCACGGTGAGGAAGGCGGTGACGCCGCGCCGGATGATCTCGGCGCGCCTCGGCTGCGGCAGGTGTTCGAACTTGTCTTCCAGCGCATATTCGGTCTCGACGACCTTGCCGCCATTACGCACCCTGGCCAGCACTTCCGGCAGGCGGTGGTAGGTCTGCGGGCCGACGACCAGATCGACGGCGGGAGAGCGGCGGATGATCTCGGCCCCTTCCGCCTGCGCCACGCAGCCGGTGACGCCGATGGTCAGCGTCTTGCCGACCAGCGCGCGCTCGGCCTTCATGTCGCGGATGCGGCCAAGCTCGGAATAGACCTTTTCGGCCGCCTTCTCGCGGATATGGCAGGTGTTGAGCAGCACCAGGTCGGCCTCGCCGATGGCATCTGTCGGCGAATAGCCGTCGGCGACCAGCGCATCGGTCATGCGCTGCGAATCATAGACGTTCATCTGGCAGCCATAGGTCTTCACGAAGACCTTCTTCGTGGCCTGCGGCGCAATAGCTTCACTCGGCGAGCCGGCGTCCGTGGCCAGCGCTGTCATATCCAGTTCCATGCGGCGGCTTCTAACGCCTTTCCATGACAAAAAACAGACGATTCTATTTTGCGGGCCGGCTGGGGCGCGGATCGCGCAGCGCCGTCTCCATCATGCCCTGCACGCGGCGCTCGACCAGCCTTGCCGTTTCCTTGCGGTTCGAGCCTTGGCTGAACACCACCGGCTCGCCGAAATGCACCTCGACATCCAGCGCTCGAGAACCCAGCAGCGCCCACATATGCGGCAACAGGTCCTCGTCGCCGATCCAGGCGGAAATGCCGCGATCGTGGCGGCCGAAGGCAACGCCATGCAGGCGCGTATAGGCGATTGCCACCGGCTGGATGAACACTTCCTTGGCCGCACCTTCGCTGATCGCCATCGAGGCCGCGCCAAACAGTGTGCTCTTGAACGGCAAAAGGATGTTGCCGTCGCCCGTCGAACCTTCGGCAAACAGCACCATGGCGTCGCCCTTGCCCAGCCGGGTGGCGATTTCGCTGGCCTGGTCGCCCGACTTGCGCTTGCGCTCGCGCTCGATGAATACGGTGCGTTGCAGCTTCGACAGCCAGCCGAGCAGCGGCCAGCCCTCAAGCTCGGACTTGGCGATGAAGTTCACATCGACCACAGCGCCCAAAACGAGGATGTCGGTCCAGGAAATGTGGTTGGAGGCGACCAGCAGCGGGCGTTTTTCCGACAAGGCGCCGAGCGTGTGAACGCGGATGCCGAACCCCTTCAGCAAGGCGCGATGCCACAGCTTCAGGATGACCGTCTCGCGCCAAAGGCCGGTTTTCATCGCCAGCACCTGTAGCGGGGCGAGAACGAGCGTGCTGGCGACAATGAACGCCAGGGCGAAGAAAATGCGTATCCGTACGATCATCATGCGCCTATTGCAGGTCGCGGCGCATGACCAGCGCGCCATTGGGGCCACGCTCGGTCGACTGGTAGTAATTGGCGCGCTTGCCGACTTCGCGGAAGCCAAGCCGCCTGTAAAGCGCTATGGCCGGCGCGTTGGTCTCGTCCACCTCAAGGAAAAGCGCCTCGGCGCGCTGGGCATGCAGTTCGCGCAGCACCGCATCCATCAGCCGCCAGCCAAGCCCCTGCCTGCGATGCGAGCGGGCGACCGCGACGGTCAATATTTCCGCCTCGCCCGCCGCAAGCCTGGCCAGCACGAAGCCGACGGGAGCCTTGGCGCCGTGGCCGACCTCGCGCACGCCATAGCCGAAGACGGTGTCCTGTGCGAGCAGGGTGGAAAACTCGGCCCCCGTCCATGGCCGCACGAAATCCTCGCGGTGCAGCACGGAGAGCGCATCGCTGTCGGCCATCGCCAGCGGTTCCAAAGCGAAATCCTTCGGGCCTGCCGAAAGGAACGGGATCCGCATCACGAAATCCTTGGCAGCACGAAGCCGGCCTGCGGCTTGGCGTCGGCGGCGCGCAGATAGACCGGATGGGGTTTTTCGCCGGTGCTTTTGGTCGCGGCAAGCCGGGCATAGACGGCGATGTCCGATGTCGCATCGGTCGTGCCTATGTCGAATGGACCGCCATTGAATGGGCCGGTTGCGGCATCGGCAATCTTCATTGCCGCCGTGCCGGCCAATACCGGTTTGTTCGTGGAAGCCATTTCGACCATTTCCGCCATCGTCGCGACCGCCGGACCATAGCGCAAAATCGCCGCTTCGTCGTACAGCGCGGCATGGATTTCGTCACGCCCGCCGTCGAGCGCCACCAGCACCGCACGGCCTGGAAAAGCCTGCCGCGCCTGTTGCGCCAGCGCTTCCAGCGTGGTCACGCCGATCGCCGGTATCTTCAGCGCCAGCGCCAGCCCT
>DASYCS010000155.1:0-7188 GCA_036500025.1 Mesorhizobium sp.
CGCCCTTCTCGACCTCGAAAAGGAGCATGTCTTCCGCAATCACTGGCAGATAGCCGGCCATGTTTCAGACGTGCCGAACGCGGGCGATTACCTGACCATGGATGTGGTCGGCGAACGCGCCCTGATCGTGCGCGGCAAGGACGGCGTGGTGCGGGCCTTCAACAATATGTGCCGGCATCGCGGCAGCCGCGTCGTTGCCGACAATCAGGGCAATTGCAAGAACGCGCTGGTCTGCCCGTTTCACGGCTGGGTCTACAATCTCGACGGCACGCTGCGCGGCGCGGCAAGGCCGGCATCGTTTCCCGAACTGGACAAGAGCGAGTTCGGCCTGGTGCCGCTCGACCTTGAAATCTGGATGGGCTTCGTCTTCATCCGTTTTCACAAGGGCGGGCCGCAGCTTTCCGTCGCCGAGCTTCTGAAGCCCGTCGCGGCGGAAATGGCGCATTACAGGGCCGAAGATATGGTGCCTTCGACCGGCATCTGGAGCCAGACAACGCCGGTGAACTGGAAATCGGTGCGCGATGTCGATAATGAAGGCTACCACGTCGCCATGGCGCATCCGGCCTTGCAGGACCTTTATGGCGCGAGCTATTTCGACGAGCCGTTCGTCGATGGCGTGTCGCGTTCCTTCGCCACCTATAATCCGCATGCCGGCCGCCGCTGGAGCGTCAGGCAATATGTCAAGATCGCGCCGGAGCAGGAGCGGTTGCCCGAATATCTGAAGAAGGCGTGGGTCTATTACGGCATCTTTCCGAACGCGGTGATCTCGGTGATGCCGGAATCGGTGCAGTTTTATCAGGAATTCCCGGTTTCGACCGGCAAGACGCTGTTGCGCGGCGGCATCTACCGCTACCGCGACGAAAGCCGCGAGCAGGCGGCGGCGCGTTATCTGTCCAATCGCATCGACCGCGATACCATGTCGGAAGACGTGCAACTGACGATCTGGTCGAACGAATCCATGCTGTCGAATGCCTTTGCCGGCTTCTACCTGTCCGACCTCGAATATGGCGTGCGCACCCATCACGACCATCTGCGCGCCATGCTGCCGGTGCTGAACCTTCAAACCGCGCCGGACGAGAAGGAAATGGCGGGGATCAACGACGGGCTAAAAGCGGACGGGTAAGGGCGCGGGCTTTTCGCAGCGCGGTCAGGTGGTCTGCGAGGCCGCGGGCTTTGCCGGATTTGAGCGCCGAAACAGCATGTCCTTCGCCGCGATCAGCGCGCCGGCGATGATGAGGCCGCAGGCGAGCGCGACCGACCAGTGATAGGCGCCATAGCCGGCCGCCAGCAGGACGACGGTGGAGAAAAGCGGCGCGGCATAAGACAGCGCGCCAAGCACCATGATGTCGCCGTGCTTGCAACCCCAGTCCCAGGCATAGAAGCCGGCGCCAAGCGGAATGGTTCCCAAAACGGCGATGGCCGCCCATTGGGTGGCGGTCTGCGGCACCACGGTCGGCTCCAGCGCGAGATGGAGGACAAGGGCGACGGCGGCGGTGATCAGGCAGTAGCCGGCCACCACATCGGTCGGCACCGCGCCGAAGCGGCGCGACAGGACGGAATAGCCGGACCAGATGAAGGCGCAAAACAGCGCGATGATGTGGCCGGGCTTGATGCCGTCGGCCAGCCCGACGCTGCCGCCCTTGGTGATGACGATGATCGCGCCGGCCAGACCGAGCAGCACGCCGAGAAGATGGTGGGCGCGCAGCCTTTCGCCGGGCAGGAAGGCCGCGAAGACGACGATCAGCAGCGGCCACAGATAGGCGATCAGGCTGGCTTCCACCGGCGGCGCCGACTGGATGGCGAAGAAATAGGCGCAGTGGTAGATGCACAGGCCGGCGACGCCGAGCGCCCAGACCTGCCAGGGCTGGCGCAGCGATTTGATGGCCTGCGGGCGAAACAGCCAGCTCGATGCGCCGACCAGCCCGCCCAGGAAAAAGGCCATGGCTGCCAGCTGAAAGGGCGGGATCGCGCCGGCCGCCGTCGACAGCAGCGCCAGGAACGACCAGGTCAGGATGGCAGAAAAGCCGATCAGGGTGGAGAAGGTTCTGGTCATCGACGCACCGGCGTGAGTTGTCTCCTGCGTTTGGCACATCATCCCGGTGGTTGGCTATCCCTGCCGCAGCGCCGGTTGTCGGAAGAGCGACATGGTTCGGCTTCGTGATGAGCGCGCGCCGATAGTGGCCGAACGCGGGAAGTCGCGGCGGGCGACGTCCGACCAACCGTAAGGGCGCGCAAGGCAAGGACTGGCTGTCCATACCATTCGGTTGCGAGTGTCGCGCCATGCTCTGTCCATCGGGGCTCTATCCATTGGGGGCGATTGATCGTAGGAGCGCGCGGCGGCGTTGCTGCCGCAGCCAAGGGGTTCGGCGCTTCCATGCGTGCACGCGATATCGCTTCCTACCTGTTTCTGGCCGTGGCCTGGGGCTTGTCCTTTCTCGTGCTGGTCAAGGTGGTTGGCGCGTTCGGCTGGGCGGGGGCGGTTACGCTGCGCTGCCTGCTGGCGAGCGCCACGCTGATGGCGATGGCGAAGGCGTTGCGGGGCGAACTGCGCTTCAGCCTCGGCTGGCGGCCCTATGCGGTGGTCGGCGCGACGACGGTGGCGGGGCAACTGGTGGGGCTTTCCTATGGCACGCCGCTTATCGGCACCGCCATGTCGGCGATATTGGTGGCGGCCATTCCGTTGTTTTCGATGGTAATCAGCCAGCTCTGGGGGCTGGAGCGGATGACGGCGCCCCGGCTGGCCGGCCTGCTTCTGGGCATGGCCGGCATCGTGCTTCTGGTCGGGTTTCCGGCCGTGCCAGTAACGCCTTCATTCCTGCTTGGCTGCGCAGCGTGCTTGTTCGCATCGTTCTCGGCGGCCTTCGGCAGCAATTATGCCAGCCTGCACCTGCGCACCGCCGGCTCGCTGGAAGTCGCAGCCGGTTCGTTCCTGGCCGGCGGGCTGATGACGCTGCCGCTTTTGCTTGCGGTTCCCGTCCCGGCCATGCCGGGGCCGGTGGATTTTCTCTACCTCGTCGTTCTGGGCTGCGTGATGAGCGCGCTGACCTACGCCACCTATTTCCGGCTGGTGACGGCGATCGGGCCGACGCGGGCGATCAGCGTCGAGTTCGCGGTGACGGTGGTTGCCGTGCTGGTGGGCGCGGGCGTGCTCGGGGAACCGCTGACGCCGATCCAGATAGTCGGCGCCGCCGTCATCGTCGCCGGCTGCATGCTGGTGCTGGGCGTGCTTCCGGCGCGGTTTGGAAAGCGCGGCTGACCGCCATTGCCGTCAGCCGTTCCAGACGCCTTCCTTGCGCAGGTCGTCCATGGTGCGTGAAATGCCTTCGCGCAGGATGCCGACGAGATCGTCGATCTGGCTGCGGGTGATCACCAGCGGCGGCGACATCACGCACATGTTGATGAGCGGGCGCACCAGCAGGCCCAGTTCCTGGCAGTGCGCGTCGATACGCGCGCCGACATCGCGATCCAGCTCCAGCGGATCGAGACTGTCGCGGTCGGCAACGCATTCGACGCAGGCCATCATTCCGATGCCGCGCACCTCGCCGACCAGCGGCAAATCTTCGAGCGTCTTCAACCGCGACTGGAAATAGGGCGCGACCGCCTGCGTGTGGGCAAGCAAGCCCTGCTCCAGCAGGTCGAGGTTCTTCAGCGCCACGGCGCAGCCTACCGGGTGGCTGGTATAGGTAAGGCCATGGCCGAACAGCGCGTCGGGATGGTTCGAACGGCGCAGTTCTTCGAGCAGCGCCTCCGAAATGACGATGCCGCCGAGCGGGAAATAGCCGGAAGTGACGCCCTTGGCGAAGACGATCATGTCGGGGTCGACGCCGAACACATCGCCTGAAGCAAAGACGGAGCCGAGCCGCCCGAAGGCGGTGACCACTTCGTCCGACACGTAGAGGATGTCATTGGCGCGGCAAATCTCGCGGATGCGCTTCAGGTAGTTTTTCGGCGGCACGATGACGCCGCCCGAAGCCTGCACCGGCTCACCGACGAAAGCGCCGATCCTGTCGGCGCCAAGGCGGGCGACCGTGTCGCGGAATTCGTCGGCGAGAAAATCGCCGAAGGCCTCCACGCTCATGCCCTTGGGGCGGCGGAACGGATCGGGCGAGGATAATTTGACGACGAGGCCGTCGACGCCGTCCATCCAGTCACGGTCGCGGGCGCGGCCGTTCAGCGAGGCCGACAAATAGGTGGACCCATGATAGGCGCCGCCGCGCGACAGGATCAGCTTCTTTTCCGGGCGGCCTTTGACGTTGTTGAAGAACTGCATGAAGCGCAGCGCCGTCTCCACCGCGGTCGAGCCGCCGGTGGTGAAGAACACATGGCCAAGGTCGCCGGGCGCGTGGCCGGCGATGCGGCGGGCAAGCTCGGCGGACGGCGCGTTCATCGTGTACCAGGGCGTGTTGTAGGACAGCGCCATGGCCTGGTCGTACATGACCTTCGCCAGTTCCTCGCGGCGGTGGCCGACATTGGTGCACCACATGCCGGCCGGGCCGTCGATCAGCCGCTTGCCGTCGGCGTCGGTGATATAGATGCCGTCGCCCTCGCCGATCAGGGTGCGCGCTTCCGCGCCGACCGAACCCGCATAAGGCCAGGGCTGGACGAGGTGGCGGGTGGCAAGCTCGACGGCATCGCCGGCCGGGCAGCCGCCTTGGCCGTCTTCCCTATTTCCCCGGCCGCTCGTTTGAATGTCTCTCGCCGCCGCCATTGCTCGCCTCGCGCTTTCAAGTGGATTCAACGGACCGGAGCCACGCGCCGGAATTTGCAAACCGCCGCTTATTTCACTTCATTTTGAATGTCCGTTCAATCAATATTGCAGAATTAACGCTTGATTTCAATTCACCAATGCGCTCATGATGAAAGAAAGCCGGCGCGGGAACAGCCGGTCCATGATGGGTGGCAGCATGGCGGAAACGTTCAGACCGGCGACCGGCAACCCGCCTGGGATGGAGCCAACGGCTCGTCGCCATCCGCGCCTTCGGCATCCGGCCCTTCGGCATAGTGGCGGCGTCCTGCAATGACGGCGCTGGCGCAGCCGCCCTCACGGCATCGCATGACGCGGGCGCGCCGCAATGTCCTTTTGCAATCCGAAGCCGTTCAGGGCCTGTCGCTCATCAGCCCGACCCTGATTTACGCGCTGGTGCTGTTGGTGGTGCCGATCCTGGTGGTGATCGCCCATTCGTTCTGGACGCAGCATTACCTGACCATCGACCGCACCTTCACGCTGGAGAACTACCGCGTCGCGCTGACCGAGCCGATCTACCGCGATCTTCTGTGGCGCTCGCTCTATATTTCGATGACGGTCAGCCTGTTGACGGTCGTGCTGGCTTACCCCATCGCCTACTACATTTCCTTCCATGGCGGCCAGCGCAAAGGGCTGTGGCTGTTCCTCATCACCATCCCGTTCTGGACCAGCTACCTGCTGCGCGTCATGGCGTGGAAGGTTATCCTTGGCTATAATGGCGTGCTCAATTCCGGCCTGATGGGTCTCGGGATCACCGACCATCCGACGACGGCGCTGCTTTACAATTCAAGCGCGGTCATCATCACGCTCACCCATGCCTGGGCGGCGTTTGCCGTATTGCCGATCTTCGTCTCGCTGGAAAAGGTCGACCGCACGCTGGTCGAGGCGGCCAAGGATCTGGGCGACGGGCCGCTGCGCAGCTTCCTGCGGGTGACGCTGCCGCTGTCGATGCCGGGCGTGATTTCGGCGCTGTTGATCGTGATGATCCCGACGGTCGGCGATTATGTGACGCCGAAGCTTGTCGGCGGCAAGGACGGCGTGATGATCGCCAACGCCATACAGGGGCTGTTCGGCAAAGGCGCCAACTGGCCGCTGGGTGCAGCACTTTCCGTCACCACTATGCTGATCGTCACGGCGATGGCGGGCGCTGCGGTGTTCATCCTGCGCTCCGCAACAAGGTTGGCGCGATGAGGAGGGTGGCGCGATGAGGAGGTTGGCGCGATGAAGGGTCTTCGCCGCTTCATGCCCGGCGGAAGCTGGCTCGGCGCCTATGCGCTGCTCTATGTCGTGTTCCTGTACCTGCCGGTGATCTTCCTGCCGATCTTCTCGGTCAACACGGCGGCGACGCCGAAATTTCCGCTCTCGGGCTTCACCTGGAAATGGTACGAGCAGCTGCCGCATACGCCGGCCCTGCTGGACGCCGCATGGAACAGCCTTATCGTCGGCGTTTCGGCCTCGGTGCTGGCGACGACATTCGGCATTCTGGCTGCGCGCGCCATCACCCGCTACCGCTTTCCCGGCCGCCGCCCGATCAATGGCCTGATCATGGCGCCGCTGGTGCTGCCGGAAGTCATTATCGCCATCTCCATGCTGCTGGTGATGCTGCAACTGGGCCTCAGCCTGTCGCTGTTTACCGTCGTGCTCGGCCATATACTGATCTGCATTCCCTATTCGATGACGGTGCTGACCTCGGGCTTCGAGGGCTTCGACCGCAGCCTTGAAGAGGCTTCCGCCGATCTTGGCGAAAGCGCCTTCGGCACCTTCCGGCGTGTCACGCTGCCGATGGTGGCGCCGGCCATCATTTCCAGCCTGCTTGTTTCCTTCACCATCTCGCTGGATGAATTCATCATCGCCTTCTTCCTCACCGGCACGGAGGCGACGCTGCCGATCTACATCTGGGGCCAGTTGCGCTTTGCCGCCAAGCTGCCGGGCGTGCTGGCGCTGGGCACGCTGCTGCTTGTCGCTTCGTTCGTGCTGATGACGCTTGCCGAAGTGCTGCGCCGCCGCGCGGCCCGCCGCGCCAATACCGAAGGGGGCCTCTATGCCTGAACAGCAGACACCGGAACGGTCGGGGTCCGGCCGGGCGATGATCGAAATCAGCCACGTCACGCGCAGCTATGGCGTGTTCAAGGCGCTGGACGACGCCAATGTGACGATCCGGGAAGGCGAGTTCTTTTCGCTGCTGGGGCCTTCCGGCTGCGGCAAGACCACGCTGCTGCGCATGATCGCCGGTTTCGACAACCCGACCAGCGGTTCCATTTCGGTCGATGGCCAGCCGATGGAAGGCATTCCGGCCAACCGCCGCCCGACCAACATGGTGTTCCAGAGCTATGCGATCTTTCCGCATCTCAATGTCGAGCAGAACGTCGCCTATGGGCTGAAGCGGCTGAAGCTCGAAGCGGCGGAGGAAAAGCGACGCGTCGAGGAAGCGCTGGCGCAGGTGT
>DASYCS010000156.1:0-5127 GCA_036500025.1 Mesorhizobium sp.
TATGTCTCCAGGAAAGAGGCGGCGTCGTCGCGCGAGATGCCGAAGGTGGTCTGCGTCAAATCATTGGTGCCGAATGAAAAGAATTCGGCGGTCCTGGCAATGACATCGGCGCGGATGGCGGCGCGCGGCAGTTCGATCATCGTGCCGGTGAGGTATTCTATCTTGACACCGGTTTCCTCCATCACGCTTTTGGCGACCGCATCGATGCCTGCCTTGACGTAGTCGAACTCCTTCTCGATGCCGACCAGCGGCACCATGATTTCCGGCACCACCAGCGCGCCGGCCTTGCGGCCCGCCTCCACCGCCGCCTCGAAAATGGCGCGCGCCTGCATTTCCGCGATCTCGGGATAGGACACCGCCAGACGGCAGCCGCGATGGCCGAGCATCGGGTTGAACTCGTGCAGGGCTTCGGTGCGCTGGCGCAGTTTGTCGGCCGAAACGTTCATGACGGCGGCGACTTCGGCGATTTCTTCCTCTGTCTTGGGCAGGAATTCGTGCAGCGGCGGGTCGAGTAGGCGGATCGTCACCGGCAAGCCGGCCATGATCTCGAACAGTTCGAGGAAATCCGAACGCTGCATCGGCAACAGCTTGGCAAGGGCTGCGCGCCGGTCCGTCTCCGTGTCGGCCAGGATCATCTCGCGCATGGCGATGATGCGGTCGCCATCGAAGAACATGTGCTCGGTGCGGCAAAGCCCGATGCCCTCGGCCCCGAAGGAGCGCGCCATGCGCGCATCGGCCGGCGTCTCGGCATTGGTGCGCACCTTCATGCGGCGCGCCTTGTCGGCCCACTCCATGATGGCGGCGAAATCGCCCGACAGTTCCGGCTGAAGCATCGCCACCGCGCCCTTCAGCACCTGGCCGGTGCTGCCGTCGATGGTAACGATATCGCCTTTTTTGAGAACGATGCCGCGCGCCGTCATCGTGCCCGCCTTATAGTCCACCCGCAACGAGCCGGTGCCCGACACGCACGGCTTGCCCATGCCGCGCGCCACCACCGCCGCATGGCTGGTCATGCCGCCGCGCGTGGTGAGGATGCCTTCCGAAGCGTGCATGCCGTGAATATCCTCGGGGCTTGTCTCGATGCGCACGAGAATGGCCTTGCGCCCCTGCTTCTTCAGTTCTTCCGCATCGTCGGAGGAAAACACGATCTCGCCGGTGGCCGCGCCGGGCGACGCCGGAAGGCCGACGCCGATGACATCGCGCGCCGCTTCCGGGTCGATCGTCGGGTGCAGCAACTGATCCAGCGACGCCGGATCGATGCGGGCGACCGCCTCGTCCTGCGTTATCAGGCCGTCCTGCGCCATCTCGACGGCGATGCGAAGGGCGGCTTTTGCGGTGCGCTTGCCGGAACGCGTCTGGAGCATCCACAATTTGCCGCGCTCGATGGTGAATTCGAGGTCCTGCATGTCGCGGTAATGCTGCTCCAGCTTGCCGGAGATCGCCACAAACGCATCGAATGCATCCGGCATCAGCTTTTGCAGCGACGGCTTGTCGGAACCGGCGGCGATGCGCGCGGCTTCGGTGATGTTTTGCGGCGTGCGGATGCCGGCCACCACGTCCTCGCCCTGCGCATTGACCAGAAATTCGCCGTAGAGCTGCTTCTCGCCAGTGGAAGGATTGCGGGTGAAGGCGACGCCGGTGGCCGAAGTCTCGCCCATATTGCCGAACACCATGGCCTGGATATTGACCGCCGTGCCCCAGCTTTCGGGAATGTCGTGCAGGCGGCGATAGGTGATGGCGCGCGCGTTCATCCAGCTTGAAAACACCGCACCGATGGCGCCCCAAAGCTGCTCGCGCGGGTCCTGTGGAAAGGGTTTTCCCAGTTCTTCCTCGACCTTGGCCTTGTAGAGGCCGATCACGCCCTGCCACTCGGCGGCGGTCAGTCCGGTATCGAGTTCATGACCGAGCGAGGCCTTCTGGTCCTCCAGTATTTCCTCGAACACTTCATGATCCAGCCCCATGACCACATCGGAATACATCTGGATGAAGCGCCGATAGCTGTCATAGGCGAAGCGCGCATCGCCCGAATCGGAGGCAAGCGCCTCGACGGTCCGGTCGTTGAGGCCGAGATTAAGCACCGTATCCATCATGCCGGGCATGGAAGCGCGCGCGCCCGAGCGCACCGACACCAGCAGCAATTTCTCAGGATCGCCGAAATTGCGGCCGGTCAGCCGGCCGATATGATCGAGCGCGACATCGACTTCGCCAGCGAAAGAAGACGGAAAAGCCTGACCGTTGGCATAATACCAGTTGCACATTTCGGCGGTGATGGTGAAACCCGGCGGCACCGGCAGGCCAAGGCTGCACATTTCAGCCAGGTTGGCGCCCTTGCCACCGAGCAGGTTCTTGTCGGAAGCGCGGCCTTCTGCGGCTCCGTCGCCGAAAGTGTAAATCCATTTGGTCATGCATGCTCTCCAGGTTTCGGAGATGGAAAAAGTCCGGCGACACCGAAAGTTCCGCCATACGCCCAGATGCGATATGATGCTGCAATGCGAAACGCAAGGCTCCAGCCGGGCGGCCGCCTCCTACAATCGATTAGGTGACGAACTCAAAAAAAGTACGGGAAAAAACTTGCGCGCAGAGGATTGAATGCTATAGAACATATCAGGAACATGAGGCTTACGATGAAACAGGCAGGCAAGCTCGACTATCTTGAAATGCCGGCCACCGGCGGCACGCTGGATCGCGTGAAGGCGTTTTACAGCGCGGCCTTTTCATGGTCGTTCACCGACTACGGCGCGACCTACTCGGCATTCGACGAAGGGCTGGAAGGCGGATTTCAGGCCGATGGCGCGGAGGCCTCATCCAGGCCGCTGCCGGTGCTCTATTCGGAAAACATCGAGGAGAGCCTGAACGCGGTCGAAACCGCGGGCGGCACGATCCTGCGGCCGATCTTTTCATTCCCAGGCGGGCGGCGTTTTCATTTCGCCGATCCGGCCGGCAACGAGCTGGCGGTGTGGGGCAAGTAGCGTATCGGCGATTGCCCTGCCGCACGATCGGCGGGCAGAAGGATGCGCCAGAACACTATAGCAGTTCTGGTTTTTACCGAATCGGTAAAACCGCTCTATCCCTTTGTTTTGGCCGCATTTCCGGACGCAAAACCGTTTCACACTTTTGCTGGAAATGCTCTGTCTCTTCGTTTTGGTCGCATTTCCGGACGCAAAACCGTTTCACACTTTTGCTGGAAATGCTCTGATCGAACGGCGAAGCCGCAAACCCGCTGGAAAGGCAAGCCCAACCGGATTGTACTTTTTGTCGGCTCTGCCTATAAGGCCGCCTGTATCGATTCAGGCTATCGGCCTGTTGGGGCGTCGCCAAGCGGTAAGGCAACGGTTTTTGATACCGTCATTCCCAGGTTCGAATCCTGGCGCCCCAGCCAATTCCTTCATTATGAGCCAATTTCTTCGTCATGCGGTTTCGTTCGGCTTTGCCGGAACCTTCAAAGGCTTCGGCGTGGCCTAGGGCTTAGGCGCGGCTTACGGCGATGCGGCCTGAAATCAGCTTGCCTCGCGCATGGCTTCGGCGGCCTGGAGGTCGACCGAGACGAGTTGGCTAACCCCCTGCTCCGCCATGGTGACGCCGAACAGGCGGTCCATGCGCGCCATGGTGATGGGATTGTGCGTGATGACGACGAACCGCGTTTCGGTCGAGGCCGCCATCTCGTCCATCAGGTTGCAGAAACGCTCGACATTCTGGTCGTCCAGCGGTGCATCGACCTCGTCCAGCACGCAGATCGGCGCCGGATTGGTCAGGAACACGGCGAAGATCAGCGACATCGCCGTCAGCGCCTGCTCGCCGCCTGAAAGCAGCGTCATGGTCTGCGGCTTCTTGCCGGGCGGGCGGGCGAGAATTTCAAGCCCGGCCTCAAGCGGATCTTCCGATTCGATCAGTTGCAGTTCCGCCGTGCCGCCGCCGAACAGATGCGAGAACAGCCGCTGGAAATGGCCGTTGACCACATCGTAGGCGGCCAGGAGCCGCTCACGGCCCTCGCGGTTAAGGCTCTGGATTGCCTGGCGAAGCTTGCGGATCGCCTCGATAATGTCCTCGCGCTCGGAAACGATGGCTTCCAGCCGGCTGGACATTTCCTGCTGTTCCTCCTCGGCGCGCAGATTGACGGCGCCAAGCCGCTCGCGCTCGATCTTCAACCGCTCAAGCTGGCGCTCGACATCGGCGACGTCCGGCAGCGGGCTGTCGGCTTCAAGGCCGGTATGGCGGATGACGAGATGGGGCGGCGTGTTCAGCGTTTCCTGGATGCGCGCCTCGACCTCGGCGCGGCGCTCGTCGGCGGCGGTCAGCCGCTCCTCGGCGCGGGCGCGCGCCTCGCGCGCCTCGGCCAGACCCTGAATGGCCGCAATGGCCGCCTTGTCAAACCCGGCCTGCTGCGTTTCCGCTTCCGCCAGGCGATCGCTTGCCGCCTTGCGCAGCCGTTCAGCCTCGGCGATCTGCGACAGCAAAAGCCGGCGCCGCTCATCGATCTGTTCCGGCGCGTCGGCGAGATTTTCGCGCTCCGCTTCGGCCTCCGCCTTGCGTTCGCCCAGCGAGGCGATCTGGACGGAGGCGTTTTCGGCGCGCGCCAGCCAGTTGCGGCGCTCGGCGCCAATGGCCTCCAGCCGCCGCAGCCGCGCCTCGGCCTCGCGCTTCAGCCCGTCATACAGGGCGCGCGCATCGGCAAGGGCGGAACGTTCGTGCGAAACATGGGCGGCGGCCTGCTCCAGCCGCGCCTGCAAATCGCCAAGATCGGCGGCATCCTGCAACAGCGTTTCCGCCTCGATAAAGGCGGCGGCGGCTTCCTCATGGCTGTCCGCCACGCGCGCCAGCGCCTCGTCCAACGCGGCGCGGCGGCTCGACAGTTCGCCGGTGGCCCTTTCGGCCTGGGCCAGCGCGCTGCGGGCAGCGTCCAGCGTGTGCTGCGCGTCGCGCCAGCCCTGCCTTGCCTCGCGCTCCGCCTCGCTGGCAAAGCGCAAAGCCGTTTCGGCCCTAGCCAGTATTTCTTCGGCGGCACGCAGCTTGCGCGTCGCCTCGACGGCCTCGGCATCGAGTTCGGCCAGCCGGTTCTTTTGCGCAAGACGCAAGGCGGCGGCGGTGGGCGCATCGGCGCTGGCGGTAAAGCCATCCCAGCGCCACAGC
>DASYCS010000157.1:0-8097 GCA_036500025.1 Mesorhizobium sp.
CGCCAATCTGTGGCCGCCGGCAATCGCCATCCTGCGCCGCGAAACCCATGGCAATTATCCGGCCGCGACCGCCATCCTGAAATGCGTCTATGAGGGCCTGCTGGTGCCGTTCGACACGGCGCTTCGCATCGAGCAGCGCTACTTCACCGAGATCATGCAGACGAAAGAAGCGGCGGCGATGATCCGATCGCTGTTCATCTCGCTACAGGAACTGAACAAGGGCGCGCGGCGGCCGGACGGCGTGCCGGAAACGAAGTTCAAGAAAATCGGCGTTCTGGGCGCCGGCTTCATGGGTGCCGGCATCGCCTATGTCACCGCCAAGGCCGGCATTCCGGTGGTGCTGCTCGACCGCGACATGGCGGCGGCCGAAAAGGGCAAGGCGCATTCGGAAGGCTTGATGGACGGCCTGATCAAAAAGGGCCGCGCCACCCAGCAGGACAAAGAAAAGCTGCTGGCGCTGATCACGCCGACGGCCGACTACGCCAGGCTTGCCGGCTGCGACCTCGTCGTCGAGGCGGTGTTCGAGGATTCGGGCGTCAAGAAGGCCGCCACCGAACAGGCGGAAGCCGTTTTGAAACCCTCGGCGATCTTTGCCTCCAACACCTCGACCATCCCGATCACGGTGCTGGCGAAGAACGCGGCGCGGCCGAAGAATTTCGTCGGCATCCATTTCTTCTCGCCGGTCGACAAGATGATGCTGGTCGAAATCATTCTCGGCAAGAAAACCGGCGACAAGGCGCTGGCGACGGCGATCGATTTCGTGCGCGCCATCAAGAAGACGCCGATCGTCGTCAACGATACGCGCGGCTTCTACGTCAATCGCTGCGTGCTGCGCTACATGGCGGAAGCCTACAAGATGCTGATCGAGGGCGTGCCGGCCGCGATGATCGAAAACGCCGCGCGCGCCGCCGGCATGCCGGTCGGCCCGCTGGCGCTGACCGATGAAACGGCGGTCGATCTGGCGCAGAAGATCATGCACCAGACGGTGCGCGACCTCGGCGACAAGGCCTTAGATCCACAGCAGATGAAGCTGATCGATACGCTGGTCGACAAGCATCAGCGCCTTGGCCGCAAGAACGGCAAGGGTTTCTACGATTATCCGCAAAAACCGGCGAAGAAGAAGCTATGGCCGGGGCTGAGGGACCTCTACCCGCAGAAAAAGGCCGAGGAGGTCGATTTCGAGGAGCTGAAGCAGCGCCTGCTGGCAACCATCGCGCTGGAGGCGGCGCGGGTGATGGAGGAAAAGATCGTCACCGACCCGCGCGAGGCCGATGTCGGCTCGATCCTCGCCTTCGGCTTCGCACCCTATACGGGCGGCGCGCTGTCCTACATCGACGGCATCGGCGCCAAGAAATTCGTGGCGCTGGCCAAGGGATTGCAGAAGAAATACGGCGCGGAATTCAAGCCGCCGAAGCTTTTGATCGACATGGCCAACAAGGGTGAAACCTTCTACCAGCGCTTCGATCCCTATGCGAAAGGCGAGACGAAGAAGGCGGCTTAGCAAACCGGGAGGAGTAATTGGGAGGAGCGCCGGGCATGATCTTCGACACGCATCTGCACCTGATCGACCGGTCTGCCTTGCATTATCCGTGGCTCTCCGGCGCGCCGGCGCTGAACCGCGATTTCTCATATGAAGAATATTCGGTGCAGGCGCGGCGCGCCGGCATCGAAGCGGCATTGCACATGGAGGTCGATGTCGATCCCGCCGACATCGAGGCCGAGACCGGCCATGTGAAGGCGCTGGCGGCGCGCGAAGGCAGCCTGCTGAAAGGCGCGATCGCTTCCTGCCGACCGGAAGACAGCGGCTTTGCCGCCTATCTGGAGCGGCAGCTGGCCGATCCCTTCGTCAAAGGTTTTCGCCGGGTGCTGCATGTCGTGCCCGACGATATTTCGCAGGGCGCGCTGTTTCGCGAAAATATCGGGCGCATGGCCGGCTCGCGCCTGACTTTCGATCTCGTCGTGCAGCCGCACCAGATCCCCAAGGCCATCGCGCTGGCCGACCTCGCGCCGGATGTGCACTTCGTGCTCGACCATTGCGGCGCACCCGACATCAAGGGCGACGGCGAGCATCCGTGGCGCGAGCATATGGCGGAGATCGCCCGGCGGCCAAACGTCACCGCCAAGATTTCAGGCGTCGTCGCCTATGCCGACGCACAGAGCTGGTCGGTCGAAACGCTCAGGCCCTATGTCGAGCATACGATTTCGGCTTTCGGCTGGGACCGCGTGGTGTGGGGCAGCGACTGGCCGGTGTGCACGCTGGGCGGCGGGCTGGCTGTCTGGGTGGCCGCCACGCATGCGCTGCTGGCCGGGGTCGGCATGGCCGACCGGGCCAAGCTTTTGTCGGGCAATGCGCGCCGGCTCTGGAGCCTGTAGGGCTACCGCGCCGATATTCGCTCAAGCGCCTTCGAGCAGCACGATCTCGCCATCCGCCACTGTCAGTCGGATCGCCTTGGCGGCCTGATATTCGGGCGAATCGTAGCATTGTCTCGCAATGGCGAGCGATTCGAACTCGATGATGACGTTGCGGGCGCGGCCCGGCCCCTCGACATGGTCCGGCTCGCCGCCCCGCGCCAGGAATTTCGCGCCGAAGCGCTCGAAGGCGGGCTTCGCCGTCGAGACATAGTCCTTGTAGCGCTCCGCGTCGCGCACATCGACACGAGCGATCCAATATCCCTTGGGCATTCTTTTTTTCTCCAGGCGCGGCGCGCCATTTCGATTGAACACCGTATTCCGAAAACCGGATTACGCTTTTCGGCCCGATACCCAGAGCGGTTGGCCGCATTTCCGGACGCAAAACCGTCTCACACTTTGCTGGAAATGCCCTAGGCGGCGCGCATCTCGTCGAGAATAGCTTGCGCCGCCCCCCGCCTGTCAACCGCGCCGACGATGGGACGGCTGACGACGAGGTGGCTGGAGCCGTTGCGGATGGCCTGACCGGGCGTGACCACGCGCTTCTGGTCGCCGCGGTCGGCCCCCGTGGGGCGGATGCCCGGCGTCACCACCGCCATGTCCGGGCCGACGATACGGCGCACGGCCTCGGCCTCGCTTGCCGAGCAGACGATGCCGCCCATGCCGGCATGCAGCGCCTGCTCGGCACGCCGCAGCACCAGCGCGCGCGGATCGTATTCGTAGCCGGCGTCGATGACGTCCTGCTCATCCATGGAAGTCAAAACGGTGACCGCCAGCAGGCAAAGGCCGCTGCCCTGCGCCGCCTTGACCGCCGCCTGCATCGTCTTTGGATAGGCATGCAGGGTCAGCATGGTCATGCCCATGCGCACGATGTTTTCGACGCCCTTGGCGACCGTGTTGTCGATGTCGAGCAGCTTCATGTCGAGGAAGATTTTCTTGCCGTCGGCCGCCAGATCGCGGGCGAAATCCAGCCCGCCGGCAAACGCAAGCTGGTAGCCTATCTTGTAGAAGGAAACGGCATCGCCAAGCTCGCGCACCACGGTTTCGGCCTCTGCCACGGTCGGTACGTCGAGACCGACGATCAGCCTTTCCCGCATGGTTTCAACGTTCATGGCTCTATCCTTTCAGAAAGCATGCGCGCGCGTTCGATCAATGTTTGTGCCACCGTCTGCATGGCGCGGCTGAGCTTTGCGTCCTTCAATTCGCCGGCCTCGTCGAAGGCCTGGGCGGCAAGGCCGATCGAGCATTCGGGCGAAACGACTTCCACCCGGCAATGCACCAGCACGGCGCGCAGATGGCCGATGGCCCTGATGCCGCCGCAAGGCCCGGTGGACGCCGAACACAAAGCCGCCGCCCTGCCCGCGAGCGGGCTTGATGGCTGGCCGGCATGAAGGCGCACCCGGCTGACCCAGTCGATGGCATTTTTCAGAAGCGGCGGAAGGGACGCATTATATTCGGGCGTGACGAGCAGAATCCCGTCATGGGCGGCGATCTGGCGCGCCAGCATCGTGGCGTTTTCAGGAATGGCGTCGTCGCCCTCGCCGATAATCGGCAGCGGATAGTCGGCCAGCGAAATGCGCGTCACTTCCGCGCCCTGCACCGCCAGTTCCTTCTGCGCCACGTCGGCTGTCTTGCCGCTATAGGCGCCGGCGCGGACCGAGCCTGCAAGCACAAGGATTTTCGGGATGATCGGCAAGCCGCGCGCTCCGTCTGGAGCATCGGACGGAAAGGGGATGCCGTTTCGATGCTCGATCAAACTGTTCCGGCGCAGCTATAGGCGAAGCGGCGCCCTAATCAATGCGCCACGCGCCGGTAAACCCAAAGATGGGCAGGCGGAATGTTGCGGATGATGAAGTCGTAATGCTTGACCGTATAGTCGCCCTTGCCGGCAGGGATCGGCGATAGCGGCCCATAGGTGATCTGGAGCACCGGGCGGCCGGCGGGAATGCGCGCGAGCAGCCCTTCAAGGTAGGCGATGCGGCGCTGGACCGGGAAATTGAGCAGCGGAACCGCTGAAATCGCACAGTCGAACATGATGTCGCGCTTGTCGCCAAGCGTTTCGGCAAGATTGAAGGCGTCGCCCTCGATGACGTTGACCTCCGGATAGAGCCGGCGGAGGTGGCGCACGAAATCGGCGGAATATTCGACCGCATAGAGATTTTCCGGCTTCACGCCGCGCGCCAGGATGGCCTTGGTGATGACGCCGGTGCCCGGGCCAACTTCCAGAACAGGCAGGCCGGAAGCCGTATCGACGACCGAGGCCATGCGCCGCGACGTTACCCCGCTGGTCGGCACGATCGAGCCGACGGCCTTGGGCTTGTCCATCCAGCCCTTGAAGAATTTAAGCTCGTCGTCGAACTTGTCGGCGAAGGCTTTGCGCAACTCGGAACCACGCATCATGTCTCTCTCCCTGGCTCCCCGGATCGCTGTTTAGCAGTTACGGCCCCGGAGACAAGACGGGCAGGCAAAAGAATGTCGTGGACAAGATAAATTCTGTCGCTCTCAACCTTCGCCGAAAGATTCGAAGAAGTCCTTCATGCGCGAGAAGAAGCCGCTCGATTGCGGTGAATTCTCCTTGGAGGAAAGCTGCTCGAACTCCTCCAGCAACTCGCGCTGGCGGCGCGACAGGTTCTGCGGCGTCTCGACGGCGGTCTGGATGTAAAGGTCGCCGATATTGGGCTGGCGCAGCACCGGCATGCCCTTGCCCTTGAGGCGGAACTGGCGGCCGTTCTGGGTGCCTTCGGGCACTTTCACGCGGGTCTGGGTGCCGTCGAGCGTCGCCACCTCGAACTGTCCGCCAAGGGCGGCGGTGGTCATCGAGATCGGCACCTTGCAATAGAGGTCGGCGCCGTCGCGCTGGAAGAACTCATGCGGCTTGACGGCGAGGAAAATATAGAGATCGCCGGAAGGGCCGCCGCGCTGGCCGGCCTCGCCTTCATTGGCGAGGCGGATACGGGTGCCATCCTCGATGCCGGCCGGAATGTTGACCGACAGCGACCTTTCCTCGACCACGCGGCCCTGGCCGTCGCATTTCGGGCACGGGTCGTTGATGGTCTGGCCGCGGCCCTGGCACTGCGGGCAGGTCCGCTCGACCGAGAAGAAGCCCTGGCTGGCGCGCACCTTGCCGTGGCCGTTGCACATGCCGCAGGTGACCGGCTGGGTGCCGGGCTTGGCACCGGTGCCCGAACATTCCTCGCAGGCGATGGAGGCCGGCACGCGGATTTGCGCGGTCTTGCCGGCGAACGCCTCTTCCAGCGAAATTTCCATGTTGTAGCGCAAATCCGCGCCGCGCTCGCGCCCGCCGGACGAACGGCGCCGGCCGCCCATCATGTCGCCGAAAATATCCTCGAAAATATCGGCGAAGCCGCCGCCGCCAAAGCCCTGGCCGCCGCCATTCATGCCGCCCTGCTCGAAGGCGGCGTGGCCGAAACGGTCGTAGGCGGCCCGCTTCTGCGGGTCCTTCAGCGTCTCATAGGCTTCGTTGATTTCCTTGAACTTGTGTTCGCAGGCGTGGTCGCCCGGATTACGATCCGGGTGGAACTGCATGGCGAGCTTGCGGAAAGCGCTCTTCAGCTCCTTCTCGTCGGCACCCTTCTGGACGCCCAGAGTTTCGTAGAAGTCAGCTTTCATGTGGTCCTGCTGTTTTCAATCGCATCGGGCAAGGGTCAAGTAACCGTGATGCCCGGCATGTGTCCCGATTTAGTAAGCCGGAGGCCGCAATGCCATAGTTTCCAGCCCATGCGGAGATTTTTTTTCGCTTTACCGGGGGTAAATGCTTCTAGGCCGCGCTGGAAAGCTTTCTTCGCGCCGCAAAAAGCTCCGCCAGCCGGGCATTTGCCAGCTTGCCGAGCGGCGTTTCGAAATAGCGGGCCGACACCAGCGCTAGCGCGACGACCACGGCCATCGGAACCAGCCAGTAAACGTAGAAGCCGACGATGTGCGCCGGCTCCAGCAGCCGGCGCCAGACGATGCCCAGCATCAGCGAAGCGATGACCGGGTGGATCAAGTAGATGCTGAAGGAAGCGTTGGCGATCGGGTCGAGCGGCTTGAAGCGCTGCATCGCCTGCGGATCGTTGCGCTCGGCCAAGGCGGCCAGGTAAATCGACAGCGCCAGCAGCGCCAGCGCCGGATAGCCGCCCAGCCCCTGCCACATCAGCGCAACCGTTACGGCAAACAGCGCCCAGCCCGGCAGGGGGCTGCGCAGCCCCCATGTGCTGTCGCGCACGAGCACGGCAACCAGCGCGCCGATGGAAAAGTCTGCAAAGGCGCGGTAGGCGCCCCATGTGTCGGCGAACTGCCAACTGGTGAAGGGGATCACGCCGGCCGCGACGCCCAGTTCCAGCGCAAGGAGCGTGGCGGCGATCAGCGCCACCAGTCCGCCCTTGCCGTAGCGGCGGTGCGTAAGCACGATGACCGGCAGCGTCAGATAGCAGAACCATTCCGCCGACAGCGTCCAGCCGACATAGTTGAAGGTCAGCGTATCGGTGAAGCCCCAGCCCTGGACGAGCAGGATGTTGGCCGGCAGCGTGGCGAAATCATAGCGGCCAGCCGCGCTGGAGCCGATCAGGCCCATGTGAACGGCAATGCCGACAAAGACGAAATAGACGAGGGTCGCCAGATAGAGCGGGTAAAAGCGCGCCAGCCGGCGGGTGATGAAATGCAGATAGCTGCCGCGCTCGACCATCAGCCTGTCGGCATAACGGAACATGATGAGGAAGCCGGACACCATCAGGAACATGTCCAGCAGCGGCATGAGGCTGCGCAGCCTGTGGGCTGCCTGAACGCCGCTGGTCGAGCCGTAGATGAGGAAATGGAAGATCATCACCAGCATCGCGGCGGCGACACGCCAGAGCCCGAGTGTCCGAAAAAACAGCATATGCGGCCAGCCCCTCCGTCCGAAACATCGAAACGCGCGGGCGCAGGATTAGCACCGGAAAACGCCGCTGTGCCGGAAAGGAGTTGTTAAGCTTAACGCCGGCGGCCGCTGTGGACAAAGTGGGGCGGACAAGCAAAAAGCCCGGCGCGAAGGCCGGGCTTTTTCATTTTTTCGAAGCGGCGATCAGGCCGGCTTTTCGAAGCAGCGCTTAGGCCGGCTTCTTGTCGTCGTCGTCGATTTCCTCGAAATCGGCGTCGACCACATCGTCGTCCTTGGCGGCATCCGCCTTGGCGTCGGCCTCGGCGGCTTCCTTCTGGCTGGCCTCGTACATCGCCTGCCCGAGCTTCATCGAAACCTCGGCCAGCGACTGGCTCTTGGCTTCGATCTCGGCCGCATCCTCGCCTTCGGCCGCAGTCTTCAGCGCCGCGATGGCATCGGAAATCGCCTTGCGGTCGTCGTCGGATACCTTCTCGCCATATTCCTTCAGCGACTTCTCCGAAGAATGCGCCAGAGCCTCGGCCTGGTTGCGGGCCTCGACCAGCGCACGGCGCTGCTTGTCGTTTTCCGCATTGGCCTCGGCGTCCTTGACCATCTTCTCGATGTCGGCGTCGGAAAGACCGCCAGACGCCTGGATGCGGATCTGGTGTTCCTTGCCGGTGCCCTTGTCCTTCGCCGAGACGTTGACGATGCCGTTGGCGTCGATGTCGAAGGTGACCTCGATCTGCGGCACGCCGCGCGGCGCCGGCGGGATGCCGACCAGGTCGAACTGGCCGAGCGCCTTGTTGTCCTGCGCCATTTCACGCTCGCCCTGG
>DASYCS010000158.1:0-4612 GCA_036500025.1 Mesorhizobium sp.
AAGCAGGAATTCGCGGTTGCCGTCGCCGCCTTCAATGGGTGATGGATGAACACCGAGCGCGCGCCAGCCGGGCACGGCGTCGAGCCATTGCCGCAATTCCTGCGCCATGCGCCCGGCATCGTCGGGATTTTTCAGCAGGCCGCCCTTGCCGATGGCCTCGCGCCCGGCTTCGAACTGCGGCTTGACCAGCAAGATCGCCTTCGCGCCTGCGGCGGCCAGGGCGAGAGCCGGCGGAAGCGCCAGCTTCAACGAGATGAAGCTGACATCGCAGGCGAGAAAATCGGGCGTCCGGCCGGCGAGGTCGGCAAGCGTCAGTTCGCGCGCGTTGAGGCCCTGGACAACCGTCACGCGCGGATCGGCGGCGATGACGGCGTGGATCTGGCCATGACCGACATCTATTGCGGTGACATGGGCGGCGTTGCGCTCCAGCAGCACCTGCGTGAAACCGCCGGTCGACGCGCCGATATCGAGCGCCTCGCTCCCGCCGGGGTCGAACCCGAAATGGTCAAGCCCGGCAATCAGCTTCAGCGCCGCGCGCGAGACATAGGCCTGCGCCGGATCGTCGATGGCAATGGCGGCATCGTGTGCCGCGCCATGACCCGCCTTGCGCACGACCACACCGTCAACGGTAACGGCGCCGCGTTCGATGGCGTCGCGGGCGCGCGAACGGCTGGCAAACAGCCCGCGCCCGACGAGCAGTTCGTCGAGCCGCTGGCGCTGGCTGGCTGGCTGGGGCGAATTCATCGGCCTTCATTGGCGAATGCGCGGCGTGAAGGCAAGCCCGCCGCTGCCTGCCGCGAGATCAGAAGGTGGTTATGGAAGGCGCCGGACCCGACTGTAACGGCAAGGCTTCAACGCTATCGCCGGCGGTCGGCATCAGCGGCGGGCTCGCGTTCGGCGCGGGCGTCTTTCCGGGGCTGACGACCATCTGCGGCTTTTGGGCATAAGAGAAGCCGCCACGGATATCGCCCATCTTGCCGGCAACTATATCCATCGCCGCTTTTTCGAGGCCATGGTCGTAGCGCGTCCCGGCCGACGACGGCACGGCGAAGGCGGCAAGCATGGCCGCCGCGCCCAGCATCTTGTTCATTCTTCAAGCTCCCTTGGGAAAATCCCTAGCAGGCTCGCTTGAAAAAACCGCCAAGAGAGACGGTAAGAAAGCATCAAAAGACAGGCTGAACAACAGGTTACGGCAACCCGCCCATGAAGTGATTCAGGCCGTTGATAATTTGAATCAGGCGCGCTGGGCGTGAGTGGCGCGGCCGAGGGCCATGAATACCGCGCGCACGATGCCGGCGGCATCCAGCCCGGCATCGGCAAGCATCTTTTCAGGCTTGGCATGGTCGGTGAAAACGTCCGGCAACACCAATGGCCGCACTTTCAGGCCGCTATCCAGCAAGCCTTCCTTCGCCAGGAATTGCAGGACGTGGCTGGCAAATCCGCCGACCGCGCCCTCCTCCACCGTCACCAACACTTCATGCGAACGGGCAAGGCGGCGGATCATCTCCTCGTCCAGCGGCTTGGCGAAACGCGCGTCGGCAACGGTGGTCGAAAGGCCGGCGGCGCCCAGTTCCTCGGCGGCGAGCAGGCAATCGTGCAAGCGCGTGCCGAACGATAGAAGCGCCACCTTCGTGCCTTCACGAACGATGCGCCCCTTGCCGATTTCAAGGATCGAACCCCGCTCCGGCATGTCGACGCCGACACCGTTGCCGCGCGGATAACGAAACGAGATCGGGCCGCTGTCATAGGCGGCAGCGGTGCGCACCATGTGCTTGAGTTCGGCCTCGTCGCTTGGCGCCATGACCACGAAGCCCGGCAGCGTCGCCAGGAACGTGGTGTCGAAGGCGCCGCAATGGGTCGGGCCATCCGCGCCGACATAGCCGGCGCGGTCGATCGGGAAGCGCACCGGCAGGCCCTGGATGGCCACGTCGTGCACGACCTGATCGTAAGCGCGCTGGAGAAAGGTGGAATAGATGGCGGCGAATGGCCGGTAGCCCTCCGTGGCAAGCCCCGCCGCAAACGTGACGCCATGCTGCTCGGCAATGCCGACATCGAAGGTGCGCGAAGGAAACTCCTTGCCGAACAGATCGACGCCGGTGCCGGCCGGCATGGCGGCGGTGATCGCCACGATGCGATCGTCCTCACGGGCTTCCTGGACGAGGCTCTCGCCGAACACCTTGGTATAGCTTGGCGCGTTGGCCGGAGCCTTGGCCTGTGCGCCGGTGATGACGTCGAACTTGTTGACGCCGTGATATTTATCGGGCGCGGCCTCCGCCGGGGCGTAGCCCTTGCCCTTCTGGGTCACGACATGGATCAGCACCGGGCCGTTGCCGTGGTCGCGGACGTTCCTCAGCACCGGGATAAGATGCTCCAGATTGTGACCGTCGATCGGGCCGATGTGGAAGAAACCCATTTCCTCAAACAGCGTACCGCCGGTGACATAGCCGCGCGCGTGTTCCACGGCCCGCTTGATGGCGCGGTCGGCGCGCTTGCCGAGATAGGAGGTCAGCTTCTTGCCGAAATCGCGAATGCCGAGATAGGTTTTTCCCGAGGCAAGGCGTGCCAGATAAGCGCTCATCGCGCCGGTCGGCGGCGCAATCGACATGTCGTTGTCGTTGAGGATGACGATCAGCCGGGCATCCAGCGCGCCGGCATTGTTCAGCGCTTCATAGGCCATGCCGGCCGACAGCGCGCCGTCGCCGATGACGGCGATGACATTGTTGACGCCACCCGAAAGGTCGCGGGCCACCGCCATGCCGAGACCGGCGGAAATGGAGGTCGACGAGTGCGCCGCGCCGAACGGATCATATTCGCTTTCGTCGCGCTTGGTGAAGCCGGAAAGCCCGCCTTCCTGGCGCAGCGTGCGGATGCGGTCGCGCCGGCCCGTCAATATCTTATGCGGATAGGCCTGATGGCCGACATCCCAGATGATGCGGTCGTCCGGAGTATTGAATACATAGTGCAGGGCAAGGGTCAGTTCGACGACGCCAAGCCCCGCGCCCAGATGGCCGCCGGTTTCAGAGACGGCATCGACGAGTTCCGCGCGAAGCTCTTGCGCCAGTTGCGGCAGCTGATTCTCGCCAAGGGTTCGCAAATCCGCCGGAAGGCGAACCGTGTCGAGAAGGGGCGTGGCGGGTTTCGAATTCAATTTATGCGGGCCTGCGGACTTATCTGTTCGCATCCGAAGTAGGATGCCAACGGTGGAATGTAAATGTGCGCCGGTGCCGCGCGTCATGCCTCGGGCAGCGGAATAAACTCTTCCTCGTCTCCCGGCACGATATCGAAGCGGCCGGTCTTCCACTCTTCCTTGGCCTGCTCGATACGCTCCCTGGAAGAGGAAACGAAGTTCCACCAGATGTAGCGCTTCGAGGCAAGCGATGCACCCCCGAACAGCATGAAATGCGCACCGGATTGCGACGAAACGACGATCTCGTCGCCCGGTTTGAAGACCAAAAGCCGCTCGGCGGGGAAAACATCGCCGGAAATGGCCACCTCCCCTTCGAGCGTATAGATGGCGCGTTCCTCGGCATCGGCCGGGATTTCGACGCGCGCGCCGGGCGTCAGGCGGATGTCGGCGTAAAGCGTTTCCGAGGTGGGCTTGACCGGGGAGCGCAAGCCGGAAAACTCGCCGATGATGAGGCGGCCCTTAACGCCGTCGGCATCGAATTGCGGCAACAAGGCCTTGCCCGTATTGGTGAAGACGGGCGCTATTTCTTCCTTGTCGTCAGGCAGCGCCAGCCACGTCTGCAAGCCGGAAACCGACATCGGCGTGCCGCGCAGCTCCTCCGGCATGCGTTCGGAATGAACGATGCCGCGTCCCGCCGTCATCAGGTTCACGTCGCCCGGCTCGATCACCATTTCGGTGCCAAGCGAATCGCGGTGCCTGATCTTGCCGTCGAACAGATAGGTGACGGTGGACAGGCCGATATGCGGATGCGGGCGCACGTCGAGCGCCTGCCCTGCCCTAAGCAGCGCCGGCCCCATGCGGTCGAAGAAGATGAACGGCCCGACCATCCGCCGCTTTGCCGAAGGCAGCGCGCGCCGCACCTGGAAGCCACCAATGTCGCGCGCATTGGGTATCACCATCAGCTCGATCTGGTCGCAGGCCGAGGCGTCGCCGACATTGGGATCGTTACCGGGAAAGAAGCTCATGAGTCACCAGCTTAGGAAATTCTTATCGTAGGCGGCTACCACTTTATCATGCGTAACAAGCCGCATGGGTTCAATTATGGCCTGTGCGATCATGATCCTGTCGAACGGATCGGCATGGATGTGCGGAAGTGATGCTACTGCCACTGCATGGGCTGGTGTGACCGGCACGATTTCGTAGGCGGCATCATTGCACATCTGTACAATTCTAGCCGCATCGACATCTGGCGCCGATGCTCGATTAAGCGAAGATTTAATGGCGATTTCCCAAATGACGGCAACCGAGACGAAAACGGATGTTTCCTCTTCCTTGATAACCGAGCCAATGCGATCCGGTATAAGCCTTGGCTGGGTCAATGCCCAAATGGCCACATGGGTGTCGAGCAGTATCCTCAAGGTTTATCCACGCCGAACATCTCGGCAATTTCGGCGTCCGTCGAATTCCATTCTTCAAGCGTAAACG
>DASYCS010000159.1:0-4831 GCA_036500025.1 Mesorhizobium sp.
GCGTGTTCCACCACCACCGAGTGGAACGGCAAGTTCATGATGGAGGTGAACTACGCCTATTCGAAGCGCCTGCTGCACGCCTGCCTCGGTCTGCGCGTGCCGTTCCTCTACGCCTCCTCGGCCTCGGTCTATGGCGGCGGCGGCGATTTCCGCGAAGAGCCGGAATGCGAGCATCCGCTCAACGTCTACGCCTATTCCAAGAAGCTGTTCGACGATTATGTCCGCCGCAACGTGTTTGGCACCGAGCATTCGCCGGTGGCGGGCCTGCGTTACTTCAACGTCTACGGCCCGCGCGAGCAGCACAAGGGCGCGATGGCATCGGTCGCCTTCCACCTGTTCAACCAGGTCGGACGTGGTGAGAACCCTAAACTGTTCGGAGCCTATGACGGCTTCGGACCGGGTGAGCAGAGCCGCGATTTCATCCACGTCGGCGATGTGGCGGATGTGAATTTATGGCTTTGGAAAAAAGGCGCCAGCGGCATCTTCAACTGCGGCACTGGCCGCGCCCAGCCATTCCGTGCCATCGCCGAAACGGTGATCGACACGTTGGGCAAGGGCGAGATCGAGTTCATCGCCTTCCCCGACCACCTCAAGGGCAGCTACCAGAGCTTCACCCAGGCCGACATGTCGCGGCTGCGCGCCGCCGGCTATAATGGCCAGTTCCGCTCGGTGGAAGCCGGCGTCCGGGAATATGTCGAATGGCTGCAAGCCCCGCGATCCTAGTCATCGGCCCGCGCTGGGTCGGCGACATGGTGATGGCGCAATGCCTGCTGGCAGCGCTGAAACAGCTGCACCCGCAGGCCGCCATGGACGTGGTTGCGCCCGCATGGGCGGCCCCGCTGCTGGCGCGCATGCCGCAAGTGCGCCAGCGCATCGAAGCGACAACCAAGCCCGGCAGCCTGGGCCTGGCCGAACGCTGGCGTTTCGGCCGCTCGCTGCGCGGCCGTTATGACGCAGCCTATGTCCTGCCCGGCAGCTGGAAATCGGCGCTGATCCCGTTTTTCGCCGGCATCCGCCAGCGCGTCGGCCACAAGCGCGAGATGCGTTACGGCCTGCTCACCGATATCGTGCCGCTGCCCAAAGACCTCAAGCGGCGCACCGCGCAAGCCTATTTCTCGCTGGCGCGCGGCGGAAATTTTCAGCCGCCCCGATTGACTGTCGATGCCGAAAACCAGGCGTCCCTGCTTTCGCGCCATGGACTTGGCGTGAAACAATTCGTGGCGATGATGCCCGGCGCCGAGTTCGGCCCGGCCAAGCGCTGGCCAAGTGCGCACTATGCCGGCCTTGCCCGCGCCATGATGGCCAAAGGGCTTGGCGTGGTGTTGCTGGGTTCCAGGAACGACGCCGGCGTTACCGCTGAAATTGCCGCCCTTGCGCCGGGTTGCATCGACCTCGCCGGGCAGACAAGGCTGGAAGACGCCATCGACCTGATCGCCGCGGCCAGGCTCGCTGTCGCCAACGATAGCGGGCTGATGCATGTCGCGGCAGCCGTCGAAACCCCCATCGTCGCCATCTATGGCTCGACCTCGCCGAACAACACGCCGCCACTGGCAGAGCAGCGCGAACTGGTCTGGCTCGGCCTTTCCTGTTCGCCCTGCCACCAGAAGATATGTCCGCTTGGCCACCTCAACTGCCTGAATACGCTGGATGTCTCGCTGGTCGTCTCGGCGGCTGACCGGCTGCTGGAAGCAGCCTGATGAAGGTCCTGATCGTCAAAACCTCGTCGATGGGCGATGTCATCCATACCTTTCCGGCGATCGAGGATGCCCGCCGCGCCCGGCCCGACATCGCCTTCGACTGGTGCGTGGAGGAAGCCTTCGCCCCAATCGTCGCGCTGCATCCGGCCATCCGCAAAATCCACACCGTCGCCATCCGCCGCTGGCGCAAGCAACTGCTGGACCGCGAAACCCGGCGCGAGGCGTGCGCGCTGCGCTGCGCCGTGCGCGATGAGCGCTACGACCTCGTCATCGACGCGCAAGGACTGTTGAAATCGGCCATCGTGGCAAGGTTGGCCGGTGCGCCGATTGCCGGCTTCGACCGCGCAAGCGCGCGCGAGCCTTCAGCCACGCTGTTCTATAACCAGCGGTACGCGGTCGCCCGCAATCTCCACGCCATCGAGCGCACAAGGCGGCTGCTCGGCCTGGCGCTTGGCTATCGGCCGGATTTCTCCACGCTCGATTCAGGCATCGCGCCGCCTGCCGTTCCGGATGCGAAGACGGCTTTCTTGCTGCACGGCACCAGCCGCGAGGACAAGAAATGGCCGGTGGAGGATTGGATCGAAACCGCGCGCCTGCTGGTCGTCGCCCGCATAACTCCGGTCACGACATGGTCGAACGAGCGCGAAAAGACGGTGGCGCAGGCCATCGCCGCTGCCGTGCCGCGAACCGTTCTGGTGAAAAAATCGCCGCTGGCTGAAGTCGCCACCCTTCTGGGGCAGTCTTCGCTGGTGATTGGGGCCGACACCGGCCTGACCCATCTGGCCAATGCCTACGGCCTGCCTACCGTCGCCATATTCCTGACCACGCAGCCCGGCCTGACCGGGCCGATCGGGCCGTTTTCATCGACATTGCTGGCGGAAAAACGCGCGCCCGTAACACCCGCGCAGGTGATGGCCGAAGCCAAAAGACTGCTCGGCCTTCACAGTTCCAATACTTGATTCAAAGAATCTACCTCAAAAAAAGCGGCAGGCCGGACCAGAATGGCGGCTGGAGCACCGCAGCGCGGCATGCTTCGCGACAGGTAAGCACTGGAAGCGCACGAACCGCCATCCCACAACCGGGCATGGCGGTTGTCGACCCGGATGCTCAGATGAACCGCACCTTGACGATCTCATAGCCGCGCGGACCGCCGGGCGCATTGACCTCGATGGTTTCGCCGACTTCCTTGCCGATCAGCGCGCGCGCGATGGGTGAAGAAATGGAGATGCGGCCCGACTTCACGTCCGCTTCCTGGTCACCGACGATCTTGTAAGTCTTCTTTTCCTCGGTGTCCTCGTCGACCAGCATGACGGTCGCCCCGAACTTGATCTTGTCGCCGCTGAGCTTGGTGATGTCGATCACCTCGGCGCGCGCGATAAAATCCTCCAGTTCGCCGACGCGACCTTCATTGAGACTCTGCTGCTCCTTGGCGGCATGGTACTCCGCATTTTCGGAAAGGTCGCCATGCGAGCGCGCCTCGGAGATCGCCTCGATGATGCGCGGCCTCTCCTCCTGCTGGCGCCAGCGGAGTTCTTCCTTCAGCGAAGCAAAACCCTCGCCTGTCATCGGGACCTTGTTCATGGCCTGACCCTTCTGCTCTGCCCACCCTGTCTCGGGTGGGGTCGTCGCACAAAAAGAAAACGGTCCGTCGGATCGAACCAACGAAACCGTCTCACCTCGGATTCTGTGAATATAGCGATCTTCTCGCGGTTTTCACGCCCAAAATTTGAAGCCGAAGAAATAATGCCGAGGGAGCGCCTCAACCTTTGAAAATAAGCGCCGCTCCGCCGGCGATCAACGCGAAACCGAAGGCGTGGTTCCACGTCAAGGCTTCCTTGAGGTAAAACACGGAAAATACGGCGAATACCGACAGCGTGATGACTTCCTGCATCGTCTTCAGCTCGGCGGCGGAATAGACGCCGCTGCCGATGCGGTTTGCCGGAACCGCCAGCCAATATTCGAAAAACGCAATCATCCAGCTGACGATGACGGCCAGATAGATCGGCGAACTCTTGAATTTGAGATGCCCGTACCACGCAAACGTCATGAAAACGTTGGAGGCGATGAGCATGAGAATGGGCAGAACCCTGGGCGACAAAAGCACAGCCATGCGGAAACCATTCTGGCGGGATGCGGGAACGCCATTTCATGGCAACCGCCCTTGCTGTCAATCGGGCAAACTTTGGACCATCGAAGAAAGGGTGACGATCCCGGCAAATAGGCTATCATCCCCGCAACAGCACGGAGGGAGCCGGTGCAGCAGCGTCTTGAAACGGAATGGGAGCTTTCGATAGGGCCGGACACCGTGCGCCTGTTCATCCTGAAGGCCAAGGGACTGGCCGCCGCCGTCAACGAGGACTATGCCGACGGCGCCGAGCACGAGGTCGAGCTTGACGGCAACAGCCGCGACAAGCACCACCATGACGGGCTGGCCGAGGAAAAATCCGAAAACCTGGCAGAAGAAGAGCTGCGCGAACTGATAAACGACTTGAACGTCGATGAGAGCGCCGAGCTGGTCGCGCTGGCATGGGTCGGCCGCGGCGACTACGTCGCTTCCGAATGGGCCGATGCGCTGGCCGCCGCCCGCGAGCGTCCGTACCGGCGCACCGCGAAATATCTGCTCGGCCTTCCGCAGCTTGCCGACTGGCTGGAAGAGGGGTTGGAAACGATCGGCGCCTGAGGCCCTCGACGGTTCGTTCGAGCCTAAGGCAGGCCGCAACGCCTGAGGCAGATAATCCTTTCAACGTAACAGCTTGAGGCGAACTCCCGAATCGGTATGTCAGCGCGCTATCGCCACTGATTTTATTTGCGCCGGCCGGCCTCCGCGACAAAACGGTCACCGAATGTGATGGGCCAGGCCGCAACCATGCGGCATCATTTGCCGTTGCCGGACATGGTTTCACCGCGCCTTCGTCTAACAGTCTTCCTCGCCATTCTGTTCCTGGCCTGTCCGATGGGTCTGATTGCCGCGACGGCAAAACCGCCGAAGCTTCCGCGCCGGGCGCCGGTGCCGCAACTGCAAGAAAGGCCACCGGGCGTCGTTCCCATGCCGGCGGCGAAGCCTGGCGAAGCCGATTTCCCGAAGCCAAAGGAGGCTGTAAAGCCGAACGCTGCGGAAACCACGCTCCCGCAAC
>DASYCS010000160.1:0-4114 GCA_036500025.1 Mesorhizobium sp.
CTTTTCGAGGCGCGCCGAGGAAGCGACGCAATGCGCGACACCGGCCGCTTCGACGGCGGCGATGAACGTTTCGACATAGGGGATTTTTTCGACGCCGCTGCCGAAGATGGCGGGCAGTTCGCGATACCAGCGCTCGACGAAATCATCGCCTAGATCGGTGCCGAGGGTTTTCAGTTCCGCATGCACGGAGACAAGGCTACGGCCGACGAACCGCTGGCGGCATTGCGCATAGGTGATGGGATAGCCGCCTTCGCTTATCCATTGCGCCAGCCGCTGGTTGGCGAGCGTCTCGGTATCGACGAGCACGCCGTCGCAATCGAAGATGACCAGTTTTGGCGCAGCCATTCAGGCGGCGCCGGTCGAGCCGAAGCCGCCCGCGCCGCGCGCCGTCCGGCCGGCGGCATCGCGTTCCTCGGCGGTTATCTGCGTCACCTGGGCAAAGACGATCTGCGCGATGCGCATGCCGCGCGTCACCACGAAATCCTCGTCGCCCAGATTGACCAGCAGCACCTTGACCTCGCCGCGATAGTCGCTGTCGATGGTGCCCGGCGTGTTGAGGCAGGTGATGCCGTGCTTCAAGGCAAGGCCCGAGCGCGGCCTAACTTGACCTTCCATGCCTTGCGGGATTTCCACGGCAAGGCCGGTGGGAACCAGCGCCCGCCTGCCCGGCAGGATCAGCATGGGGCGGTCGTCTTCCACGGCGGCGCGCAAATCCATGCCGGCCGCGCCCGCGCTCTCATAGACGGGCAATGGAAGGCCCGCCCCATGCGGCAGGCGGATGAAGCCCACGGCGGGGCCGATGACGGATGTTCCTTGGGGTGTCGCTGACATGGCAAACCTATCGGACGAAGGTTCGGAACGGTCAATCGCCGGGCGGACCTATCAACGGCTTTCTTCGGTCGGCATAACCCGATGCGCGGCAGCAGCCGGCGGGCTGATGCCGGCAAGCGGGCCTGCGGGCAGGACTTCCGTTTCCGTTCGACACAAGAGCGGCGGGCTGGTAAAAGCCGGCGCATCAACGGATTCCCGAAATGACCGAGACGATAAAAGACGCGGTGCCGCGCCGCCGCACCTTCGCGATCATCGCCCACCCGGACGCCGGCAAGACGACGCTGACCGAAAAGCTGCTTTTGTTCGGCGGCGCCATCCAGCTTGCCGGCGAGGTCAAGGCCAAGAAGGACCGCATCCAGACGCGATCCGACTGGATGAAGATCGAGCGCGAGCGCGGCATTTCGGTGGTCACCTCGGTGATGACCTTCGAATATGAGGACAATGTCTTCAACCTGCTGGACACGCCCGGCCACGAGGATTTTGCCGACGATACCTACCGGACGCTGTCGGCGGTCGATTCGGCGGTGATGGTCATCGACGGCGCCAAGGGCATCGAGCCGCGTACGCTGAAGCTGTTCGAGGTCTGCCGGCTGCGCAACATTCCCATCGTCACCTTCGTCAACAAGATGGACCGCGAGGCGCGCGACACGTTCGAAATTCTCGACGAGATCGAGCAGAAACTGGCGCTCGACACCGCGCCGATCACCTGGCCGATCGGGCGCGGCAAGAATTTTGCCGGCACCTACCACCTGGCCCAGAACGCTGTGCGCCGGGGCGATGCCGAGAGGGACCGCACGCCGGTCAACGGGCCTGACTCCAACCGCGTTGCCGGGCTTTTGCCGGAAAACGAGCGCGAGGCCTTCATCGAGGAACTGGACCTGGCGCGCGAGGCCTGCCGGCCCTTCGACGTCGACGCCTTTCGCGAAGGGCATATGACGCCGGTTTATTTCGGTTCGGCGCTGCGCAATTTCGGCGTGCGCGACCTGATCGAGGCGCTGGGCGCCTACGGGCCGCCGCCGCGCGCGCAGGAAGCCGACACCCGCACCGTCGAAGCGACGGAAGACAAGATGACCTCCTTCGTCTTCAAGATCCAGGCCAATATGGACCCCAACCACCGCGACCGCATCGCCTTCGTGCGCGTCTGCTCCGGCAGGCTGGAGCGCGGCATGAAGGCCAAGCTGGTGCGCACCGGCAAGCCGATGAGCCTGTCGGCGCCGCAATTCTTCTTCGCGCGTTCGCGCATCACCGCCGACGAAGCCTATGCCGGCGACGTGGTCGGCATTCCCAACCACGGCACGCTGCGCATCGGCGATACGCTGACCGAGGGCGAGGAACTGTTGTTTCGCGGCGTGCCGAACTTCGCGCCGGAAATCCTGCGGCGCGTGCGACTTGGCGACGCCATGAAGGCCAAGAAACTGAAGGAAGCTCTGCACCAGATGGCCGAGGAAGGCGTGGTGCAGCTGTTTTCGCCGGAGGACGGCTCGCCCGCCATCGTCGGCGTCGTCGGTGCGCTGCAACTCGACGTTCTGAAGGAGCGGCTCAACATCGAATATACGCTGCCGGTGGATTTCGAAATGTCGCGCTTTTCCGTGTGCCGCTGGATTTCAGCCGACGACAAGGCAGAGGTTCACCGCTTCATCGAGGCGCATCGCGGCGATATCGCCCGCGACCTCGACAACGACCCGGTGTTTCTGGCGCAACACGCCTTTTCGCTCAATTACGAGGCCGAGCGCTGGAAGGCGATCCGCTTCACCGACGTCAAGGACTATCAGGTGCGGGACGCGGCGTAGCCGTTTTCTTGCCCCTTGGCCTACTCTCTTTCCTAGCCCCTGGCCTCAGCCATTTCCGGGGCGGCTCCCGCCACGCGGTCGCCGCCGAGCCATGAGGTGATGGCGGCGATGACGTAGAGAATGGCCGAGAAGCTGAAGGCGAAGACGAGGCCGTGCTTGAACGGCCCGGCCATCAGGTCGGGAAAGAACGTGTTGCCGGTAAGGGTCGCCACGCTTTGCGCCGGCAGGGCGGCAAGCACATTGGCGGGGATCAATTCGCCCATCGGATTATAGCCGAGGAAGGCCGCAAACAGGCTGGAAACCGGCGGCAGATTGGCGACCTGATGCGCGATGTCGGCCGGCACATGCTGGGCCAGCAGGCCGGCTTCCATCGCCTGCGGCAGGCTGGAGGCCAGGCCGAGAAGCATCAGCGAAAAGAACAGGCCGATCGACAGCACCTGGCCGACATTGGTGGTGGTGGCGCGCATGCCGGACGCCTGCCCGCGCTCGGCGGCAGGCACGGAGTTCATGATCTGCGTGGAGTTCGGCGCGACGAACAGGCCGGAGCCGAGGCCGTTGAGGAACAGCAGGGCGGCGAAGATGGTGTAGGAGAAATCCGCCGGCAACGCCATCAGCGCGACGAAGCTCGCCGCGCCGGCCAGCATGCCGCCGACCGCGAACGGCACGCCGCCGAAGCGGTCGGACAGATAGCCGGAGGCCGGGCCGGCGATGAGGAAGCCGACCGTCAGCGGCAGCATGAAGATGGCCGACCACAAGGGCGTCTGTTCGAAGGAATAGCCGTGCATCGGCAACCAGATGCCTTGCAGCCACACGATGAGCATGAATTGCAGGCCGCCGCGCGCCACGCCGGACACGAGGTTGGCGATGTTGCCATAGGCGAAGGCGGGAATGCGAAACAGCCGCAGGTCGAGCATCGGCCGGGCGACGCGGCGCTCCACCACCACGAAGGCGATCAGCGACAGGATGCCGATGGCGAAAAGCGTCAGCACCTTGGGACTGGTCCAGGCCATGGTCTGCTGGCCATAGGGCTGGAGGCCGTAAGTGATGGCGGTGAGGATGAGGACGAGGCCAAGGCCGAAGCTGATATTGCCGATCCAGTCGATCGTGTGTTTCTTGCGGTCGGGCGCGTCATGCAGCTTCCAGTAGGCCCAGATGGTGCCGGCAAGGCCGAACGGCACGTTGATCCAGAATACCAGCCGCCAGTTGGTATCGGCGAGCAGACCGCCGATGAGCAGGCCGAGGAACTGGCCGCCGATGGCCGCCACCACATTGATGCCGAGCGCAAAGCCGCGCTCCTCCACCGGAAACGCGTCGGTGAGCAGCGCGGTGGAATTCGCCATCAACAGCGCGCCGCCGACACCCTGAACGATGCGGACGCTGACCAGATAGACGGCGGCGAAATCGCCCTGCCCCGGCAGCAGCCCAAGCGCTATCGAGGCAAGCGTGAAGATGGCGAAGCCCAGATTGTACATTTTCGCGCGGCCGAACTGGTC
>DASYCS010000161.1:0-5720 GCA_036500025.1 Mesorhizobium sp.
GGCCGAAATCTTCTTTCCGGAACTGACTGAGTGGCAATCGGTCCTGGCAAGGCTTTCCGTGCCGCTCCAGACCGCCGTGGAGATTGCCGTGCGCGCGCGAAGCGACGCCAGCGATTTTCAATCCGCCATGCTGGCTTGCGGCGTCGTCACGCATAGTTCGCTGCTTCGCGCCGTGGCGGATGATCTCGGCATCGGCATCGTCGATGTGGTCGACCCGGACAAGCTTGTTCTCGACGGCGAACAGGCTATAGCGCTGCTGCGCAGCCGCAATGGGCAGGCTCCCGTCAAGCTGGTGGGCAGCGGCGGCGGCATCGTCTTCCTGATTACGCCCGAGCGGCTGCAACTCGACGCCATGCGCAAACGCATCGCGGCCCAGCCGATGCTTGCACGGTTCCTGAGGATGGCGGACCCGCAAATCCTGCGCGACGCATTGCTGGAGCGCGCCCGTCCGGAACTTGCAAGAACGGCGAAGAACAGCCTGTTTGAACGTTTTCCGCATTTATCGGCGCGCATCGTCGCCAATGCCTGGCAAGGCTCGCTGGCCGGTGCGTTGGTGACCGCCCTGCCGGTCGCCCTGTTGCTGGCCCGCGATAGCTTGCTGTCGGTCGCGCACATAGCGGCGACCTTTTTCTTCTTCGCCTGCATTGCCCTGCGGTTTGCCGCATTGGCGTCATTCCGGCCGGCGGCGGCGCGGGTTCCCGTCAAGATGCCCGACGGTGAAAAACCGGTCTATTCCGTGCTGGTGGCGCTCTACCGGGAGGCGGCGCTGATCCCCGACCTGCTCGCCTCGCTCGACCGACTGGTATGGCCGCGCGGCCGGCTGGACATCAAGCTCGTCTGCGAAGCCGACGACATCGGCACCCTGGCGGCCATCCGCGCCGGCGGTTTGCCGGCCCATATCGAACTGGTTGAAGTGCCGAAGGGCGGGCCGAGGACCAAGCCGAAGGCGCTGGCCTATGCCTTGCAGACGGCCAGGGGCGAATTCGTCGTGCTTTATGACGCCGAGGACGATCCGCACCCGATGCAGCTTGTCGACGCATGGCTGCGTTTCCGCATGAGCGGCCCCGATCTGGCGGCGGTTCAAGCCCCGCTCGAAATTTCCAACCGCCATGACAGCCTTGTCGCGCGGCTGTTCGCCTTCGAATATGCCGGATTGTTCCGGGGAATGCTGCCATGGCTGTCGAGCCGGCGTTTGATGCTGCCGCTTGGCGGAACATCGAACCATTTTCGGCGCACGGCCCTCGAAGCGGTCGGCGGATGGGACCCGTTCAACGTCACGGAAGATGCCGATCTCGGCATGCGTCTGGCCCGGTTCGGCTACCGAACCGAAGTCATTTCATGCCCGACGCGGGAGCCTGCGCCGAAACGGTTTGGCATCTGGCTGCCGCAGCGTACGCGGTGGTTCAAGGGCTGGTCGCAGACATGGCTGGTCCACATGCGCGACCCGTTCCGCCTGATGCGCGAGATTGGTTTCAAGTCGTTCCTGATCGCGCAGGTCCTGTTTGCCGGAATGCTGGCCTCGGCGCTGTTGCACCCGCTGCTCCTCGTCACGTTCGTCGTTTTGACCGTTCAACTTCGGATCGATCATCACCTGGGCACGCTGCACTCGCTGCTGTTCATCTTCGATGTGGTCAACATCGCCTGCGGCTATCTTTCGTTCCTGCTTCTGGGTTGGCAGACGCTGACAAAGGCCGAGCGCAAGGATTTTTGGAAGATCGTCCTGTTCACGCCACCCTATTGGGTCATGCTTTCGCTGGCCGGCTGGCGCGCTCTCTGGCATCTGCTGCGACGCCCGCATCACTGGGAAAAAACCCCGCACGAGCCGAACCGCCAGGGCAGGTCCGGCCGTGCGGGCCTGCGCCCTAGTCCTCCAGAAATTCGGGGCCTTCGCCGATGATCTTGCCGTCTTCCTTGCCGATGACATCGAGGTCGCGTCCTTCATAAGGCAGCGACAGCAGGATGCGCCGGATGACGGCCAGCCGGGCGCGGCGCTTGTCGTTGGCGCGCACGACGATCCACGGCGCGTCGGCCGCATGGGTGCGCTCGATCATCACGTCGCGCGCCTTGGTGTAGGCGTCCCACTTGCTCAGGCCGGCAATGTCGATGGGCGAAAACTTCCAGTTCTTCAGCGGGCTGTGCCGGCGGTCGTGAAAGCGGTCAAGCTGCGTTTCCTGCCCGATATTGAGCCAGAACTTGAAGAAATGGATGCCCTCATTGTGGATCATCCGCTCGAAATGCGGCGCTTCCTCAAGGAATTGTTCGTACTGGACAGGCGTGCAGAAACCCATCACCGGCTCGACGCCGGCCCGGTTGTACCAGGAGCGGTCGAAGGTGACGAATTCGCCCTTGGTCGGGAAATGCGTGACGTAACGCTGGAAATACCATTGCCCGCTTTCCAGTTCGGTGGGCTTGGTCAGCGCCACGTTGCGCGCCGTGCGCGGGTTCATGTACTCGCGCAACGCCGAGATGGTGCCGCCCTTGCCGGCGGCGTCGCGGCCCTCGAACAGCGCCAGAACCCGGTGGCCGGCCGATTGCAGCCAGGACAGCGCCTTGACGAGTTCTATCTGGAGCGCTTCCAGTTCCGCATCATATTCGCCGCCCTTCATCTTCTTGTCGTATGGATAGCCGCCAGTGGTGAGCTTGTGATTCTCTATCCAGTCCGGCAGCTTCGGGTCATCGATATCGAATTCCCGTTCCTTGCCCCGAACCTTGATCTTCAGCGGGCCGGTTGGCGCGGAACCGTGTTTGGGCTTTTTCATCGATGCGAACCTTTCCAGTTTCAGGCAACATGCTATTGGGAGGCCCAATCTCGGTCCAGCGGGAACTTTCCGATAGGTTCAAAGCCATGCCAGATCCGGCGCCGTTTACGAATTTGTGGCTCCAATGAGTAGCGCCGAAGACAGTCGGCACTGGCTGCCGCGCGCGCTCGGGCTGGTCCGCGGCAAGGTCAAGCCGGAAGCTTTCGGCGAAGGCCGCATCAAGGCCGATGCGCCGGCCATCCAGTCGCTTTCCGGCGAATATCTGGCTGCGGCCGTCACCGACCCGCTCATCATCTTCGACGCGAACGCCCTGCTCGTTCACGCCAATGCGGCGGCCTTCGCGGCCTTCGGCGGCATCGTTCCCGGCATGTCGCTGTCGTTGCGGTTTCGCGTGCCTGAAATGCAGGCGTTGCTGGACGGCATCCTGTCTGGCGCGATGGACACGCATGCCGTCGACTACACCGAAAAACTGCCGGTCGAGCGCGCCTACCGGGTCAGCGCCTCTTCGGTCGGGCGCAGCACCGGCCTTTATGTCCTGGTGTTCAAGGACCAGAGCGAGACGCGGCGGATCGACCGGATGCGCGCCGATTTCATCGCCAATGCCAGCCATGAACTGCGTACGCCGCTGGCCTCGATTGCTGGCTTCATCGAGACGCTGCGCGGCCCGGCCCGCAACGACGCCGTCGCGCGCGAAAAATTCCTGGCCATCATGCAGGAGCAGACCAACCGCATGGCGCGGCTGATCGACGACCTGCTGTCCTTGTCGCGCCTGGAAATGAAGCCTTATCTGGCGCCCGGAACCGAAGTCGATGTCGCCAAGGTCATGGCCGACGTCATCGATTCTCTCGCGCCGCTGGCAAGCGACAACGGCATCGCCGTCGAGCGGCAGGTCGCCGGCGATATCGCGCCGGTGCCGGGCAACCGCGACGAGCTTTTCCAGGTATTCGAAAACCTGTTCGAAAACGCCTGCAAATACGGCCAGTCGGGCGGGCGCGTCGTGGTCTCGATCGCGGCCGGTTCCGATGGCCCGGTGCCGACGGTGGATGTCACCGTGCGGGATTTCGGGCCGGGCATCGCCGAGGAGCATATTCCGCGCATCACCGAGCGGTTCTACCGCGTCGATGCCGAAAGCGGACGGCCGAGAAAAGGCACGGGCCTTGGGCTTGCCATCGTCAAGCACATCCTGACCCGCCACAAGGCAACGCTTTCGGTGTGGTCCGAACTTGGTCAGGGCGCGGCCTTCACCGTTCATCTGCCGATGCAGTGACGGCGCAAAATCGACGACCCCGAAACGGTTTCTTTTTTCTGTCATAGGGTTAGCGTAAGAACAGGAGATTCAAGGCAATGCATGGTCAGGCATTGCGCACCGGGAGCCACCACTCATGCAGTCCGCGCACACCGCGAGCGCCTATGAAGGCGAACTGAAAGACCTGACGAAGCGCATCGCCGCGATGGGCGGCCATGCGGAGCGGATGGTCGATCAGGCGATGTCGGCGCTGCTTCACGCCGATCCGGGTCTTGCCCAGAAGGTGGTCAAGGACGACGTCTTTCTCGACGAGGGACAGCGTGAGATCGACGACAAGGCCATCATCATCATCGCCAGGCGCCAGCCGATGGCGACCGACCTGCGCGAGATCATCGGGGCGATCCGCATCGCGGCCGATCTCGAACGGGTAGGCGACCTCGCCAAGAACGTCGCCAAGCGCGTGGCCGCCGTCAGCGACGAACGCCAGTCCACCAGCCTCTTTCGCGGCATCGAGGCGCTGGCCACGCTGGCGCTGGCGCAGCTCAAGGAAGTGCTGGACGTCTATGCTTCGCGCTCGGTCGACAAGATCGGCTTCGTGCGCGACCGCGACAACCAGATCGACGCCATGTACACGTCGCTGTTTCGCGAATTGCTGACCTACATGATGGAAGACCCGCGCAACATCACGCCCTGCACGCATCTGTTGTTTTGCGCCAAGAACATCGAGCGCATCGGCGACCACGCCACCAATATCGCCGAGACGATTTACTACATCGTCACCGGCGAGCAGATGCCGGCGGAGCGGCTCAAGGGCGACAAGACGGACAAGATGGTCATGCCCGCGAAGCAAGGCGCTTCCTGATCGCCGCCTGGTCTCGAATATACCGGCTGAGAGCGCTATAATGAAGCCGTTGCTGCCCGGCCCTGGCGGTTTCCAGGCGCGTTGCGGAGGTTGCGATGGAATATGCCCGTAGCATAACCCCTGCCGCACCGGCCCCCGGCATCATCGCGTCAAGCGTCTATGCGGGCGGCAAGCGCATCGCCGACATTTCCGTCGAGGAAGCCGGCCTGTGGGCGAAGAAGGAAGGCCATGTCGTCTGGATCGGCCTGCTGGAGCCTGACCGCGCTTTGCTGCGGCGCGTGCAGGCGCAGTTCGCCCTGCATGACCTGGCGATCGAGGATGCCGAACACCCGCACCAGCGCCCCAAGATCGAGCAATATGGCGATGCGCTGTTCATCGTCGCGCGCACCGCGCAACTGGTCGAGGGGCGCGTCACCTTCGGCGAAACTCACCTGTTCGTCGGCGCCGGCTACATCGTCAGCGTTCGCCACGGGCCGTCGACCTCCTACACGGCCGTTCGCCAGCACTGGGAGTCCTGCCCGCATTCGCTGGCCAAGGGCGAGGATTTCGTCCTCTACGCCATCCTCGATTTCATCGTCGACAATTACATGCCGGTGCTGGAGCAGATCGAGGACGAGGTCGAGGCGATAGAGGACAAGGTGCTGCTCAAGCCGATGTCGCCGGGCGACATCGAGCGGCTCTACATGCTGCGGCGCGACCTGTTGCGGCTGCGCAATGCCGCTCTTCCGCTGGTGGAGGTCTGCCGCCGGCTGACCAGCTCGGACCTGCCGCAAATCCACGCCGCCATGCACCCGCTGTTTCGCGACGTGACGGACCATATCCGCACCGTGCAGGAAAAGATCGACAGCCTGCG
>DASYCS010000162.1:0-5962 GCA_036500025.1 Mesorhizobium sp.
CGCACCGGCAAGGCAGGCGCTGGCCGCCGCGATGGTGCTGATGCTTGCCGGCGGCGCGTTTTGCGGCATCGACGCCAAGGCGCAACAACAGCGCGACGCGGCAGAGAAGGGGAGTTCGACCCCCTCCGCCGCCCCGATAGCGGAGCCGGCCTCATCCGCGCCCGCCATGCAACCGGCATCGTCCATCCGGCAAGCGCCCCGCACACAGCCTGCGCCGCTTGCCCCGTCAGCTACTCCCATCCGACCAGTACCACCTACCCAGTCAGTGCCGCCGGCACGGCCTGCTGCCAACATTCAGCCTACGCCCTCCACCCAGCCAGCGCCCGCGTCCGGCGCGCAGCAACCCGCCGCAGTCGCGCAGCCAGCGCCCGGCGGCGTCTCGGATAACGCGCCAAACATTAACCCAGACAGCACCATCGAAATCAGCGAAGCCTCCCTGCCGCGCAACCTGTCGCCGTGGGGCATGTTCGCCGCCGCCGACTGGGTGGTCAAAGGCGTCATGATCGGCCTTGCCTTTGCCTCCCTGCTGACCTGGACGATCTGGCTGGCCAAGTCGCTGGAAATCGCCGGCGCGAAGACGCGGCTGCGCAAGGCGCTGCGCGCGATAGTGGGGTCGGCCTCGCTGCAAGAAGCGTCGCAAAAGCTCGACCGCACCGGCGGCGCGGGCGCGCTGCTGGTCGCGGCGGCGAAGGAGGAAGCCCGGCTTTCGGCCGGTGCGCTCGACTATGCCGATCCGGCCGGATTGAAAGAGCGCGTCGCCTCGCATCTGTCGCGCATCATGGCGCAGGCCGGCCGCCGGCTCGGCCGCGGCACCGGCATCCTGGCCACCATCGGCTCGACCGCCCCGTTCGTCGGCCTGTTCGGCACCGTCTGGGGCATCATGAACGCCTTTATCGGCATTTCGAAGGCCCAGACCACCAATCTCGCCGTCGTTGCCCCCGGCATCGCCGAAGCCCTTCTGGCAACGGCGCTCGGCCTCGTCGCCGCCATTCCCGCCGTCGTCATCTACAATGTCTTCGCACGCTCCGTCACCGGCTACCGGCAGGCGCTGGCGGATGCGGCGGCCGGCGTCGAGCGCCTCGTCAGCCGCGATCTCGACTACCGGCTGGCCCCGCCCGGCGACAATGGCCGCGCCGCCTCGGCGACGCTGTTTCCCGCGCCCGCAATTCGCGCGCCGGCAATTCGCGCGCCAGAAACCCACGCGGATGCGGCCGCATAGGAGGCGACGATGGCTGGAGGCATCAGGGAAGCGGTCGATGACGACCTTTTGGAAACCCACGAAATCAACGTCACACCCTTCATCGACGTCATGCTGGTGCTGCTCATCATCTTCATGGTGGCCGCGCCGCTGGCCACGGTCGACGTCAATGTCGACCTGCCCGCATCCTCGGCAACGCCGTCGCCACGGCCCGACAAGCCGCTCTACCTGACCGTCAAGCAGGACCTTGCCGTCATGCTGGGCAACGAGCCGGTGCCGCGCGAGGCGCTGGCCGGCGCGCTCGACCGCCTGACGCAGGGCGACCGGCAGCAGCGCGTCTTCCTGCGGGCGGACCAGACGGTCGGCTATGGCGATCTGATGGATGTCATGAACCTGCTGCGCAAGGCGGGCTATCTGAAGATCGCCCTTGTCGGCCTTGAAACGACACCGGATGCCGCTGCATTGGCCGCCGCTCCGGGCGCAACCGTTTCGCCTCGATGAGCGAGCGGCGCATATATCCGGCCGACAGCCTGTCGCTCGACCTCGGCGGGCGCGACATCGCGCTGTGGGCGCTGGCAGCCATGCTGGTGCTGTCGGCGCACCTGGCCAGCGCCTGGTATCTCCAGCGGATGCCGCCTGCCTTGCCGGCATCGGCGCAGGCAGCGCCCGCCATCATGATGGACCTCGCGCCGATGATGACCGCGCCGGATGCGGCCCGCTCGGACGTGGCCGAGACGGTGAACAGCGCCACAGCCGATCCGGTAGAGGAACCAACCGAGAAGCCGGAGCCGGCCAAGGAGCCGGCCGTGCAGGAAGCGGCGCGGGACGAACCCGTCGAGAAAGCGGAAGCCGCCGAAGCCGAGCCGCTGGAGGAACAGGCGCCGCAGCCGGCGAAACAGGCCGAGGAGGTCGTTCCCGACTTGCAAGAAGCGCCGCTGCCGGAAGTGGCGCTGGCCATACCGCAGCCCCGGCCCGTCGCGAAAAAGCCGGTTGAGGAGCCGGTGAAGAAACCGGTCGCGAAGCCGGCTAAGAAAAAGACCGTCAAGGTCGAGCGCAAGGCCCCGCCGCCGCAGATGGCGGCGGTGAAGACGGCTGAAAAGGCGGCGAAGGAAGCAGCGCCCAGGGTCAAGATCACTGCTGCCGGCACCGGCATCTCGCCGGCGCGCTGGCAGTCGCGCGTCAACGCTCATCTCAACCGCTACAAGCGCTATCCCAACGGTGGCCATGGGCGCGGTACGGTCACCGTGCGCTTCACCATCAATGAAAGCGGCGGCGTCACCTCGGCGGCGCTGTCGGGTTCGTCGGGCGACGCCGCCTTCGATACGGCGGCGCTCGATCTGGTGCGCCGCGCCTCGCCGGTGCCCGCGCCGCCGCCCGAAATCGCCCGCCCGCGCATGAGCCTGGTGGTGCCGATCTATTTTTCGCGCTGAAGCCTGGGACTTGTCCGGCCCGACGCTGCTATACCGCACCGTCGGGCGGCGGCGGGGAAGCACAAATGAACGGCGAAATCATCTTCATCGGGGCCGGCGGAACCATCGGTTCGCTGGGCCGGGACCCGCATGACATTCTCCACTACCACTCGACCGGCAACAGGCTGTCGGCGGCGGAAATCCTGAACAGCCTGCCGGCATCGCCGGTCTTGTCCAGCGTCGAGCCGGTCGAGTTCAGGAACCTGGACTCGACCGCCGTCACCGCCAAGGACTGGCGCGATCTGGCCGGCCTGTGCGAACGGCTGGCGGCGGAAAAACCATCATTGGCGGGCATTGTCATCGGGCATGGCACGGCAAGCCTGGAAGAGACCGCGTTTTGCCTGTCGCTGACGATGAAGCTCGCCATCCCCGTCGTCGTCACCGGCGCGATGCGGCCCTTGAACGGCATTTCCTCCGATGCCGCCCGCAACCTCGTCGCCGCCATCCATGTCGCGCGCAGCGCGCGCTCGGCGGGGAGGGGCGTTCTCGTCGTTTTCAACGACGAAATCCACGCCGCCAGGGAAGTGACCAAAACCTCGACCTCAAGGCTGGACGCTTTTCGCAGCCCGGATCGGGGACCGCTGGGTGAAGTTCGCGGCGATGAAGCGGTATTTTACCGGCGCAGCGAAAGGCGGCACATGGCGGACAGCGAGTTTTCGGTCGAAGACATCGAAAACATGCCCCGCGTCGATATCGTCTATTCGCATGCCGGCGCGGACGACACCGCCATCCGCGCCTTTGTCGATGCCGGCGCCAAGGGCATCGTCTCGGCAGGCTTCGGCCCCGGCGTCGGCACGCCTGCCGAAATCGCCGGGTTCGAATGGGCTATGGCCAGAGGCGTCGCGGTGGTGCAGTCGTCGCGCACCGGCGGCCCCGCGCTCGATACGGAGCCGCAGCATACCATGGGCATCGTGACCACCGATAATTTGACCCCGCAAAAAGCCCGCATCCTGCTTGGCCTGGCGCTTTCCAAAACAACCGACCGCGCGCAACTGCGCCGGATATTCGAGACTTATTGAGGGCCGGCGGGTCGTTTTCCTGAACTGCCGGCGCGTCTACAAGCCATGCCGGCGATCACTGCAAAACGCGCAACCGCCAATTATCTGCGGTGTTCCGGCGCGTGTCGTCGGCCGGCTCCCCGCCGCGATTGCCGTGGATCGAAACGGCGGGGCGCTTAGACTATGCCGCCGCTGCCGGCTGCGGTTGCCGGGCGCTCGGCCGCTACTCTGGTGCGGTAGCCGGCGGTGCGATAGGTCGCCACCGGGTCGACAGCGCCGCCGGCCATCATGCGCGCCATCGCCAGTATCGGCTCGACATCGGTGCGGTAGGCCGTCTTCAGCGTCTGCGTCGCCATCAGCGCGTCGTTGCTTTCCTGAAAGCCCTCAAGCGCCACGCGCTCGACCAGCAGCGCCTGCGCGTAGGCGCGCTGCACCTCGATGGCCGACAGCATCAGGCTTTCGATCGGGTCGGTGACGTTGTGGCTTTGGTCCAGCATGTGGGCCGGATCGAAGCCTTCGGCGCTTTTCAGCTCGGCATCGACCAGTTCGTTGAAGACCAGGAACAGCCGGTAGGGATCGATCGATCCGGCGTCGAGATCGTCGTCGCCATATTTGGAATCGTTGAAATGGAACCCGCCCAGTTTTCCGAACTGGACGAGCCGCGAAACAATCATCTCGATGTTGACGTTCGGCGCGTGGTGGCCGAGATCGACAAGGCACAAAGCCTTGGGGCCGAGTTCGCGGGCGATGATGTAATTGGTGCCCCAGTCCTGCACCACCGTCGAATAGAAAGCCGGCTCATACATCTTGTGTTCGGAAAACAGCCGCCAGTCGTCGGGCAGTTCGGCATAGATGTCGCGCATCGCATCGAGATAGCGCTCGAAGGCGCGGGCGAAGTTGACCTGGCCCGGAAAATTCGAGCCGTCGCCGATCCACACCGTCAGCGCTTTCGAGCCGATGGCCTGGCCGATTTCGATGCATTCCAGATTATGCTCGACGGCCTGGCGGCGCGTGCCGGCATCGGCATGGCTGAGCGAGCCGAACTTGTAGGAGCGCTGCTGGTCCTTCGCGTCGGAAAATGTGTTGGAATTCATGGCGTCGAAGCCGAGGCCGAAGCGCGATGCCGCCTGCTTCAGCCGGTTCGGGTCGGCCTTGTCCCATGGTATGTGCAGCGAAACGTTCGGCGTCGCCCGCGTCAGTTGCTGGATGACGGCGCAATCCTCGATCTTGTCGAAAATATCGCGCGGCTCGCCTTCGCCGGGAAAGCGCGCAAAGCGCGTGCCGCCGGTGCCGACGCCCCAGGAGGGGATCGCGACATGGAAGGCCGCCACCTTGTCGCGAATGGCGTCAATGGCGATGCCGCGCCGGTCCAGCCGCTCGCCAAGCGTTTCGTAGTCGCGGCGCAGGTCTTTTTCGCGGGCGTCGTTCTCCCTGGCGATGATATCGGCGGCGATCATGGCTTCGATCATGCGGTCCTCCCGGCGGCCTTTGCCCTCTCCCTTTTTTTGGGGAGGGTCGGCGAACAAACTGTCGCTACGCTCAAGCATCGACCTCCCCGCAAGGGGGAGGGTAAGGCCCTAGCGCGTAAAGCTTTGCGCGTTGCCGGCATCGACATTAACGATGTTGCCGGTCGATTTTGCCGACATGTCGGAGGCGAAGAAATAGATCGCCTCGGCAATGTCTTCGGGGAAGACCGAACGCTTCAGCATGGAGCGCGAGCGATAGTGTTCCTCAAGATCGTCGGTGGACATCTTGTAGGCGGCGGCGCGCTGTTCCTTCCATTCGCCCGTCCATATCTTGGAGCCACGCAAGACGGCATCGGGGTTGACGGTGTTGACCCTGATCTGCGCTTCGGCGCCTTCCAGCGCCAGGCAGCGCGCGAGGTGGATTTCGGCGGCTTTGGCCGTGCAATAGGCGGAAGCGTTGGGCGAGGCGGCAAGGCCGTTCTTGGAAGCGACGAAAACGACGTTGCCGCCGATCTTCTGGGTGCGAAACAGCCTGAAGGCTTCGCGGCTGACCAGGAAATAGCCGGTCGCCAGAATGTCCATGTTGCGATTCCACAATGCCAGCGTGGTTTCCTCGATGGGAGCCGATGACGCCAGCCCCGCGTTGGAAACCAGAATATCGATGCCGCCGAACTCCACCGCCGTGCTGGCGAAACCGGAAACCACTTGTTCCTCGGCCGTCACGTCCACCCGCACCGAGCGCACGAAATCCTTGCCGTAGGCGGCTGCGAATTCGTCGCTGGCCTTGGCGAGCGCCGCCTCGTCGATATCGGCCAGCACCACGCAGGCGCC
>DASYCS010000163.1:0-3657 GCA_036500025.1 Mesorhizobium sp.
GCACAGGCTGAATGAGGGCGGTGCCGGGGCCTCCCCCCACCCCTAACCCCTCCCCACAAAGGGGAGGGGGACGATGGGTCGACTGTCGCGGTTATAGTTGCAGGTTGATTGTGAGCAACGGCGTTAGGGAGTTCTTTGGCCAACGTGAGGGAGGGAGAGGATAAGCCGCCCATTGCAATCCCAGTTGCCTCGTGGCGCAGAACGAAGGCGCGGAATGGTTCCCCTCCCGCTTGTGGGGAGGGTTCACGGGTGGGGGTATGAAGCCCACAACAAGGCGAAGAATCGGTCATCTCTCAACCCTCGACCCTCTACGGCGCCTTCACCTCCATCATGCCGGTGGCGGTGCGGGCCGAGAATTGCGGGCGATACATGTCTTCCACCACCGCTGCCGGGTGCGCGTAGACGCCGGGCGTGACCGCGCGCACGACATAGGCCAGCATGATTGAGCGGTTGCCGCCGCCATCGTTCGGGTTGAAGGCCGCCACGAAACGGTCGTCGCGGAATTCGAGATGCGCCGCCTCGGTCTGCGCCAGCCAGGAGAAGTTGGATAGCTGCGCGCTGGAAACGAGGCTTGGATTGTCGATCTCGAAGCCCGCCGGCAGAAGGTCGGTGACCAGCAGGCGCGAAGGCCAGCTGTTCAGTTCGTCGATCTTAAGCACCACCACATAGCGCTCGTTCTGCGTGGCCTCGGTGACGTTGGCCTCGTTGCCGTCGAGCGTGTAATAGGTGCGCGCGATGGTGAAGCCGTCGCCGCCGGCCGGCAATGGCTGGGCGGGGGCGGCGACCGTGGTGACGACCGCCTGCAACGGCGTGCCGCCGGTGTTGGCGATGGTCATCGGGCTGTCGGCAAGGTCACTGCCGGCGATCTCGCTCGAATAGGCGCCGCTGTGCGGCTGGCCGTTGACCGTCAGCGCAATGGCGTCATTACCGGATTTCAATGCCCGCGCCGCCAGCAGCATCCAGGCATCGTCCTGCGTGCTCGTCCAGCGAGCTTGCGCGCGTTCCACCGTCACCAGCTTGATCAGTTCCGGCACGATTGCCGGCGCCGGCCTGGTTTCCGCCGCCAGCGACAGCATGGCCGCGCCATCGCGCAACGCCGAGCCGTAATCGGAGCGGGACCAATCATATCCGGTCGACGCCTTGGCCAGCCGGAGCGCCGCGCTGAAGGTCGCTTCCGAACGCTGGGTATCGCCGTAAAGCGCCAATGCCGCCGCCAGCTGCGCCACCGCCATCGGGCTGGAAAACGCTTCAAGCTGGGTGTCGGCATAGTAGCGCAGGTCGCCGATGGAGGCCTTCTTGTTGCGCGCCAGCACGTAGAGCGCATAGGCCATGGCGCTGCCGCGGCTTTTTACGTCCTGATCGTAGCCCAGCGAATTCTGGAGATTGGCAAGCGCCTGGTTCATGGCGTTTTCCGGCACATCATATTTCTGCTCGCGCGCCCGCGTCATGAAATCGGCGACATAGGAATCGAGCCAGAGGTCGCCTTCGCCCGGCCCCCACAGGCCGAAACCACCGCTGGAACCCTGGTTGTTCAACACCTTGTAGATGGCGTCCTGAATGCGCTGGCGCAGGTCGGGGTCCTTGGTCATGCCGATGCCCGCCGCCATTTCATTGAGGTAGAGCAGGGGCAAGGCGCGGCTCGTCGTCTGCTCCGAACAGCCATAGGGATAGCGGTCGAGCGTCATCAAAAGCGACGGCACGTCGAAGGCGGCGGCCTGTGAAACGCCGACGCTGACGGATGCGCCGTCCAGCAGGCTTGCCGCCAACAGCTCCTTGTCGATGCGCAGCGAACCGCCATTGGGTTTGAGATCGACCACCATGCGCGTGGTGACCGGCAGTTGCGATGGGCGCACCGGCAACAGCAGCGTCTGTTCAACAGCCGGACCGCCTTCATGGGAAAGCTTGACGGTGACCGAGGCGTCGCCGGGCGTCACCGCGATCAGCGGCACGGTGAAGGACTGGCGCTTGCCGCCGGTGAGCGTCAGGCTACCCGGAACGCCATCGCTTGCGATGGAAAGGCCGCCGGTGGATTCGATGGCGACAGCATAGTCGCCATCCGGGCCATCCGTGTTGGCGACGTCGAGCCGCATGATGGCGGCGTCGCCTGGCGCGAGGAAGCGCGGCAGGCCGGCGGTGATGACGACCGGATCGCGCATGATGACGTCGGACTGGGCGTGGCCGACCGCGTCCTTCGTCCAGGCGACTGCCATGACCCGCACGGTGCCGTTGAACTGGGGAATGTCGAAATCGACGGTGGCCTTGCCCTCGGCATCCAGCTCGACAATGCCGGAGAAGAAGGCGACCAGCTTTTCGGTCGGCGGCGCGCCCTGCGCCTGCATGTTGGCGCCGTCGCCGCCGGTGCGCAGCTTGCCGGTGGTGCCGAGCGAGCCATCGATGAGCAGGCCGTAAAGGTCGCGCAGTTCAAGGCCGAGCATGCGCTGCCCGAAGAACCAGCCTTCCGGGTCGGGCGCCTTGTAGTTGGTGAGGTTGAGGATGCCGACATCGACGGCAGCGACCGTCACATAGGCTTGCGTGCCGGGCTGGACGCCGGCGACGGCAACCGGCACCGACAGGGTCTGGCGCGGCGTGGTCTTTTCCGGCGGCGTCAGCGTGACGGCGAGCTTCTTCGCGCCGGGGTCGACCTTCAGCCATTTCACGCCGATGGCGCGGGTGGGCATGCGCGATTCCTGCGCATCGCCCGGCCGGTAAAGCGTGGCGGTGACATAGGCGCCCGCGCCCCAGTCCTCGCCGACCGGCACGTCGATCGTGGCGCCCGCCTCTGGAACGGTTGCGGTGACGGTTTTGAGCAGCTTGTCGGCGCCGATGGTAACCAGAAGCTCGCCGGCGAAATGCGGCGATATTTTCAGCTTGGCGGTGTCGCCGGTGGCGTAGCTGTCCTTGTCGAGGGCGATTTCAAGCCCGTCCGGCGTTTCGGTCGAGGAGGCGCTGACATACCAGCCGGCGTCGAATTCGTAGCTGGAGGCAGGGCCTTCGGGATCGGCGGTTTCGACCTCCAGCCTGTACTGGCCCCAATCGACCGGCAGAGACACGGTTGCCTCGCCATCGGCGGCGATATCGACGGTTCCGCTGGCGGCGGCCTTGGTGAAGGCTACCGCCTCGTAGCGCCAGGAACCGCCGCTGCGATACCATTGATAATTGCGCTCGACCTTGACCAGCGACCAGGAAGCGCCCTTCAGCGCTTCACGATTACCGTCCTTGTCGACGACGATCAGGCTGAATTTGGCGGTGCCGCCCTGCGGAACCTCGTCACCGGAAAAGTCGGGGCGAATGCCGATCATCGGGGTCTGCGGGCGCACGCCGATATCCAGCGACCGCTCGACGGCGCGACCGCCGGTTTCGCGCATGCGCACCGTCACCTTGGTGTTGACCAGCTTGGTCGTTGCCGGCAACTGGTCGACCGAAACCGGGAACTCGGCCTTGCCGTCATCACCGACCAAGGGCAGGTCGGCAAACGGCGTCACCGTCGGCTCGGCGGCCTGTTCATCGGCAAGGCCAAAGGAAAAGCCCTTGTAGCGGTCCCAGTCGCGCGTGGTGGAAAGGGTAAGCTCGCCTTCCAGCGCAAGGCCGACGGCCGGCGCGCCATAGAGGAAGCGGCCATCGACGCCGATCTTGGCGGTTTCGCCCTGCGCGATTTCC
>DASYCS010000164.1:0-11225 GCA_036500025.1 Mesorhizobium sp.
GCCGATGTCGAACGGTTCGATTTCGAAGGCGCCAAACGGCCCATTCCAGACCAGCGTCTTGCAGCGCGCAAGCACCGACACGACGTGCTCGACGCTGCGTGGCCCGATGTCGAGCATCATGTCGGTCGCGGCAATTTCCTCAATCGGCACCACGCGAGTGGGGACATGGGCCGCGAGCTTCTGCGCCACCACCGCGTCCACCGGCAGCACGATTTCGCGCTTGAGCGACTTGGCCTTGGCGAGGATATCGCGCGCGTTCGGGATCAGATCATGTTCGCACAGCGATTTACCGATCGGCTTGCCCTGGGCGGCGAGAAACGTGTTGGCCATGCCGCCGCCGATGACCAGCGCGTCGACCTTGCGCACCAGATTCATCAGCAGGTCGATCTTGGTCGATACTTTCGCGCCGCCGACAAGCGCCACCACCGGCTTGGCCGGGTTGCCGAGGCCCTGTTCCAGCGCGTCGAGTTCGGCCTGCATGGTGCGCCCGGCAAAGGCCGGCAGCCGATGCGCCAGCCCTTCCGTCGAGGCATGCGCGCGATGCGCCGCCGAAAACGCGTCGTTGACATAGATGTCGCCGTTTTTCGCCAGTGCGTCGGCGAAATCCGGTTCATTCTTCTCCTCGCCCTTGTGGAACCGCGTATTTTCCAGGAGCAGGATATCGCCGTCCTTCATCGCGCCGACCGCGTTGGCGGCTTCCGCGCCGATGCAGTCGGCGGCAAAGGCGACCGGCTTGCCGATCATCGCTGAGACGGCGTAGGCAATCGGGTCGAGCGAGAATTCGGGCGCCGGCCCGCCTTTCGGGCGGCCGAAATGGGCCAGCAGGATGACCTTGGCGCCTTTTTTCGACAATTCGTCGAGCGTCGGAAGAATGCGCTCGATGCGGGTCGTGTCGCTGACCTTGCCATCAGTCACTGGCACGTTGAGATCGACACGCACCAGAACGCGCTTGCCCGCAATATTGCCGATATCGTCGAGTGTCTTGAAGCTGGCCATACCATTCCCTTCCGAAAAACCTGCCGGACCTTACCGGGCGTTTTGTGCGATGCAAGACCTGTGGGGCGCAGAAACCCGCGCGGCCGGTTCAGACAGTCTGCGGCGCGTCTTCTTCCGCTTTTGCCACGTTCGCCGCCTCGGATACGGGCGCGCTTGCCGCCGGCGTGGCCGCGTCGGGCGATGGCGCGTCCCGCTTCGCCGCCGGCCGGTTCTTCCAACGGCGAACAAGGGCGACGATCCGGTCGGCGATTTCGCCGCCGCTGAGGAAGACCGGCACCCGCGCCACCGGCGCGCTCGGCTCGAACGACAGGCCGATCCCGGTAATCTGCCCCTTTTCGTCGACATCGCGCACGATCAGCTCGATCGGGCCGATCGGCACGCGGTCCGCATATTCGGCAGCACTGCCAAGCCGCTCGACCAGCAACGCCGCGACGGTCAGCTTGCGCTCCGCCTCGTTCAAGCCGATCTCGTAAGCGGCATCGAGTTCGGCCGCCGGGCGGGCCGGATCGACGGCGAAGGCGCCGAAGAAATCGGCGTCTTCGGCATCGACGATGGCGCGGCTGGCGAACAGCTTGTCGAGCAGGCGCGGATAGCGGTCGGGCACGAAAATGTAGACATTGTCGCCGGCGGCCAGCCGGCCCATGTCCTGAAAGCGCATCGAACGCCCGTCGCGCACCACCAGGGAAGGCCTGGCCCAGCGCGGAATGCGCTCGCCCCGCGCCACCGGAGAGCCGGCCGCCACCTTGTAGGCCAGCAATTCATGGCGCGCCGAACCCGGCAATTCAAGCTCGACCTTGTCGAGCGGGCCAAGGCGCGCCGGCACGATGAGACCAAGCCGGCGCGCCAGTGGGCCGACCGTCCAGCCCTGAATGACCAGCGACACCAATACGATGATGAAAGCGACGTTGAAGATGAGCCGCCCATGCTCCAGCCCGCTAAGCAACGGCGTGATGGCAAGCAGGATGGAAACCGCGCCGCGCAGGCCCACCCAGGAAATGAACGCCACTTCCGGCCGTGGCAGCCGGAAAGGCATCAGGCAAAGCCAAACGGCAAGCGGCCGGGCGACGAATATCAGGAACAGGCCGAGCAACATCGCCGGCAGCAGCAATTCGCCAAATTGCGACGGCGTCGCGAACAGGCCGAGGATGAGGAACATGATGATCTGCGCCAGCCATGACATGCCGTCCTGGAACCGTTTCAGCACGGCGACGGCGCGAATGTCGGAATTGCCGGCAACCAGCCCTGCCAGGTAGACAGCGAGGAACCCCGACCCGCCGATCGTCCCGGCGGCGGCGAACACCATCAGCGACAATGTCAGCACGAAGATCGGCAGCAAGCCATGGTCGAGGTTGAGCCGGTCGACGAGGCGCACGATGGCCATGCCGCCGAGAACGCCGACGATGGCGCCCAGGCCCATGTTCACGAAGAAGCCTAAAATGAGGTCGGTAACCAGCACCTTGGCTTCCGGATGCGCCCCGGCGGCGATGACTTCGACCAGGGTGATGGTGAGGAAGATGGCAATCGGATCGTTGGTGCCGGATTCGACCTCCAGCGTCGAGCGCACGCGCTCGCGAAGGTTGATCTCGCCGGCGCGCAGCAGGAAGAACACCGCCGCCGCGTCGGTCGAGGCAACGGCGGCCCCCAGCAGGAAGGATTCAAGCCAGGTAAGGTTGAGCAGATAGAAAACGGCGACGCCGAACACGCCGGTGGTGATGAGTACGCCGACCGTCGCCAGCGACAGGGCCGGCAACGCGGCCTGCTTCAGCGCCCGCAACGGCGTGCCGAAACCGGAATCGAACAGGATGACGGCGAGCGCCAGCGAGCCGGCGAAATAGGCGACGCGCGCATTGTCGAACTGGATGCCGAGGCCATCGGCGCCGCTGACGAGACCGATGCCGAGGAACAAAAGTAGCAGCGGGGCGCCGAAGCGAAAGGCGATCAGGCTCGAAAACGCGGCGGCCACCACAAGGCCGGTGCCGACCAGCGTCACGAGATAGATCGCATGCTCCATCTTCCGTCGTCTCCCCTTCGCGCCCGTTGCCCGCCAACCAGCCTGTTTCGTGCTTAAGACACAGTGCGGCGAAGACAAGGCGATACGCAAATCTTTTGAGCCTGAAGCCGAACAGGCGGGCTTTTTAATGCGCAGCCCGAAACGAAAACGCCCGGCCAAGGCCGGGCGTTCGAGGTCTAAAAGCTTGAAGCAATCAGGCGATGGTCTTGCCGAACGCCACCGCTGTATCCAGCATGCGGTTCGAGAAACCCCATTCATTATCGTACCACGACATGACGCGAACCAGATTGCCCTCGACCACCTTGGTCTGGTCGAGCGCGAAGGTGGAGGAAGCCGGGTTATGGTTCATGTCGATCGAAACCAGCGGTTCCTGGGTATAGGCGAGAATGCCCTTGAGCGGACCGGATGCGGCGGCGACCAGAACCGCGTTCACCTCGTCGACGGTTACATTGCGCTTCGGCACGAACTTGAAGTCGATGACCGAGACATTCGGCGTCGGAACGCGGATCGACACGCCGTCGAGCTTGCCCTTCAATTCCGGCAGGACGAGGCCGACGGCCTTGGCGGCGCCCGTCGAGGTCGGGATCATCGACATGGCGGCGGCGCGGGCGCGGTAGAGATCCTTGTGCATCGTATCGAGCGTCGGCTGGTCGCCCGTATAGGAGTGGATCGTCGTCATGAAGCCCTTTTCGATGCCGAAAGCGTCGTTCAACACCATGGCGACCGGCGCAAGGCAATTGGTGGTGCAGGACGCGTTGGAAACGACGACATGGTCCTTGGTGAGCTTGTGGTGGTTGACGCCGTAGACGACCGTCAAGTCGGCCCCGTCGGCAGGGGCTGAAATCAGCACGCGCTTGGCGCCCGCCGTCAGATGCGCGGAGGCCTTGTCCTTGGAGGTGAAAATGCCCGTGCATTCGAGCGCGATGTCGACGCCGAGTTCTTTCCAGGGCAATTGGGCAGGGTCGCGCACCGCGCAGACCTTGAACCTGGATCCGCCGATGGCGATCTCGTCGCCCTCGACCTTCACCTCATGCGGAAAGCGGCCGTGCACGCTGTCGTAGCGCAGCAGATGCGCGTTGGTCTCGACCGGACCGAGATCGTTGATGGCAACGACCTCGATGTCCTTGCGACCGGATTCGTAGATGGCGCGCAGGATGTTGCGGCCGATGCGGCCAAAGCCGTTAATGGCAACTCTGACAGTCATTTATTTCTCCTGGGGCGGAAGAATTCCGTCGCTTGTGGCGGCGCAGGCCGAGAGCCACCCGCCGCGGTTTATCAAATCGTTCAACTTCGGCACAGGTCCGAGCCGTTAGCCAGCGTGCAGCCGCGCCTCAGCAGCTTTGGCCGCAGCCTCGGCGGTGATGCCGAAATGCGGATAGAGCTGCTCGATGGTGCCGGAGGCTCCGAAGCCGGTCATGCCGACAAAAATGCCGTCCGACCCGATCAAATGGTCCCAGCCCTGACGGATGCCCGCTTCGATGGCGACCTTGACCCCCGCCTTGCCTATCGTCTTGGCGCGGTAGGCGTCGCTCTGCTTGTCGAACAATTCGAAGCAGGGCACGGAAACGACACGGGTCGGGTGGCCATGGCCTTGCAGCAGCGTGCGCGCGCCAAGCGCGATCTCGACTTCGGAACCCGAAGCGAAGATGGTGACCGCCGCTTCGCCGCCTTCCGCCGCCGCCAGTTCATAAGCACCCTTGGCGCAAAGGTTTTCCGCGACGAATTCGGTGCGCAGCGCGGGCAGGTTCTGGCGGGTCAGCGCCAGCGTCGAAGGCGTCTTTTCAGACTCGATAGCCACCTGCCAGCATTCCGCCGTTTCGGTTGCGTCGGCCGGCCGGAACACATTGTGGTTGGGAATGGCGCGCAACGCCGCCAGATGCTCGACCGGCTGATGGGTCGGTCCATCCTCGCCAAGGCCGATGGAATCATGCGTCATGACGAAGATCGAGCGGATGCCCATCAGCGAGGCGAGCCGCATGGCCGGCCGCGCATAGTCCGAGAAGCACAGGAACGTGCCGCCATAGGCGATGATGCCGCCATGCAGCGTCAGGCCGTTGAGCGCCGCCGCCATGCCATGCTCGCGCACGCCGTAATGGACATAGCGCTGGCCGTAATCGAGCGGCGTGATGTTCTGGGTCTGGCTGGTCTTGGTGTTGTTGGAGCCGGTAAGGTCGGCCGAGCCGCCAATGGTTTCCGGCACCGCGCCGTTGATGACCTCCAGCGCCATTTCCGAGGATTTGCGGGTCGCCACCTTCGGCTTGTCGGCGGCCAGCTTCTTCTTGTAGTCGGTGATGACGGCGTCGAAATTCTGCGGCAGCTTGCCGCTGATCCGGCGCTCGAACTCGGCGCGCTTGGCCGCATCGGCCTTGGCGAGGCGGCCTTCCCATTCGGTGCGCGCCTTGACGCCAGCCTGGCCGGCGGCGCGCCATGCTTCGAGAATGTCGGCTGGAATATCGAAAGGCTTCGAATCCCAGTTGAAGAACTTGCGCGCGCCGGCAATGTCTTCCGCGCCAAGCGGAGAGCCATGCGCCTTGTTGGTGCCGGCCTTGGTCGGCGCGCCGAAGCCGATCGTCGTCTTGCAGGCGATCAGCGTCGGCTTGTCGGAATGGCGCGCCGCCTCGATGGCATAGGCGATCGCCTCGGGATCAAGCCCGTCGACATGCATGGCGTTCCAGCCGGAAGCCTGGAACCGGGCGACCTGATCGGTGCTGTCGGCCAGCGAAACGGCGCCGTCGATGGAGATGTCGTTATTGTCCCAGAACACGATCAGCTTGTTCAGCTTGAGGTGGCCGGCCAGCGTGAGCGCCTCCTGGCTGATGCCTTCCATCAGGCAGCCGTCGCCGGCCAGCACATAGGTGTAGTGATCGACGAGATCCTTGCCGAACGCCGCGTTCATGATGCGCTCGCCGAGCGCGAACCCGACCGAATTGGCAAGGCCCTGGCCGAGCGGGCCGGTCGTCGTCTCGATGCCGGCGGCATGGCCGTATTCGGGATGGCCGGCGGTGCGCGAACCCAACTGACGGAAATTCTTGATCTGGTCGAGCGTGATGTCCTCGTAGCCGGTGAGGTACATCAGCGAGTAGAGCAGCATCGAACCGTGGCCAGCCGACAGGATGAAGCGGTCGCGGTCGGGCCAATGGGGGTTCTTCGCATCGTATTTCAGGAAGCGGGTGAAAAGCACCGTGGCGATGTCGGCGCAGCCCATCGGCAGGCCGGGATGACCTGAATTGGCCTTCTCGACGGCATCCATGGAGAGAAAACGGATAGCATTGGCCATCCGGTCATGTTCTTCACGCGAGGTCATAGTTCCTCCAGGGCAAGGTAGGGCTTGGGAGCACTTTGAAAGGTGGGGCGACACATAGCAGCCATAGGCTTTGAGTCAACAAATCGGTGCGTTTTCATGGCCTGGCGTCGCCGATTGGCCCTTACTTTAGCGTTAGCGGGGGAAAGCCCATAGAGCTTTGTTGACGCATGCTTCACCCGGCGCCTAATGTTTCACGGTTAACGCGTTCTGAACGTGAACGATTCGGTGATGGGCAACAACGGGACACAGGCCATGACCGGCGAAACGACTCTCAAGGAAGTCATTGCCCGGCTGGGCAAGGCTATCGACGGCCTGGAAAACGCCGTCGCGGCGCGGCTTGAACACGAGCGCGACTACTCGGAAGCCGAGGCCGAAGTGCAGCGCATGAACGCAGACCGCTCGCGGCTGGCGCAGGAACTCGACAATTCCGAAGCGCGCGCCGAGCGGCTGGAGGACGCCAACAAGGAAGTCTCCCGCAGGCTGGTGACCGCGATGGAAACCATCCGCGCGGTGCTGGACAGGTAGGCGAGGATAGGTCGGATGGCACAAGTCACGGTTTCCATCGACGGCAAGCAATATCGCATGGCCTGCGACGAAGGGCAGGAAGATCACCTGACCGACCTGGCCACGCGCTTCGACCGCTATGTCTCGCATCTGAAGGATTCCTTCGGCGAGATCGGCGACCAGCGGCTGACCGTGATGGCCGGCATCATGGTGATGGACGAACTTTCCGAACTGCAAAAGCGCGTCAAGGGCATGGAAAGCGAGGTCCAGACCTTGCGCAAGACGCGCGACGACGCGCTGACCAAGGCCGACAAGAACGATTCCGCGCTGACCGGCGCGCTCGGCTCGCTTGCCGTGCGCATGGAAGACCTGGCGGCGACGCTGGCCGTCAAGAAGGGCTGATCTTTCGTCGGCCGACGAAACTGCATGCCAATAAACGCGGTGCGCCGGGTTTATTTTGCTCAGGCACGGCAATTCATTTCGCTGTTTGGTTTTGAGCGGCGCCGCGATGGTGATAAAATGCCGGCGCGGCACAAGCGGCCGATTCCGATTTCAAGACAGGCCCGATTTCAAGGATAGGTAGGAACACGCCATGAGCCTTCGCATCAACGATACGGCCCCCGACTTCACCGCCGAGACGACGCAGGGTAAAATCCATTTCTACGACTGGATCGGCGACGGCTACGCGGTGCTGTTTTCCCACCCCAAGGATTTCACGCCGATCTGCACCACCGAACTCGGCGCGATGGCCGGGCTGGAGGGCGAGTTCAAGAAACGCAATGCCAAGATCATCGGCATCTCGGTCGATCCCGTCGAAAGCCACAATCGCTGGAAGGACGACATCAAGACGGCGACCGGCCACACCGTCAACTATCCGATGATCGGCGACGGCGAACTGAAGGTCGCCAAACTCTACGACATGCTGCCGGCGGCCGCCGGTGAAAGTTCGGAAGGCCGCACGCCAGCCGACAACCAGACGGTGCGTTCGGTGTTCGTCATCGGCCCCGACAAGAAGATCAAGCTGATCCTCACCTATCCGATGTCCACGGGCCGTAATTTCCAGGAAATCCTGCGCGCCATCGATTCCATCCAGCTCACCGCCAAACACGCCGTGTCGACGCCGGCGGACTGGAAGCAGGGCGAAGATGTCGTCATCGGCGGCGGCATTTCGGACGAGGAAGCCGTCAAGCGCTTCGGCTCTTTCGAAAAAGTCCTGCCCTATCTGCGCAAGACGAAGCAACCTGCCTCCTGACCCCTAATTCCGCGCGGCCAAACGGCGCTTGACTGCATTGGCCGCGCGATGAATATACTCCCCTTCGACCAGCCCGGAGAATATTATTCCTGAGGGCGGAGATTGGGGAACAAGATTGAGCGCTCCATCCGCCCGGCCTCGGGTGACCGGTTTTTACGACAGGCCGACTGGATCGATCCAGTATGTGGTGGCCGATCCTGCCACCGGGCGGTGCGCCATCATCGACCCCGTTCTCGATTTCGACGAGAAGTCCGGCGCGACCGCGACCGTCAATGCCGACGCGCTGCTCGAATTCACGGACAAGAGCGGGCTTGAGATCGAGTGGATACTCGATACCCATCCGCATGCCGATCATCTTTCCGCCGCCCACTATCTCGCCAAGAAGACCGGCGCGCCGACCGCCATTGGGGTGAAAATCACCGAAGTCCAGAATTTATGGAAAACCATCTATAATTGGCCGGATTTCCGCGCCGACGGCTCGCAATGGGACAGGCTGTTTGCCGAGGGCGAGACGTTCAGCATCGGCGACATACCGGTGAAAGTCCTTTTCTCGCCCGGCCATACGCTTGCCTCGATCACCTATGTCGCCGGCGACGCCGCCTTCATCCACGACACCCTGTTCATGCCCGACAGCGGCACGGCGCGCACGGATTTTCCCGGCGGAAGTGCGGCGCGGCTTTGGCGTTCGATCGACGAAATCCTGGCGCTGCCAGACGAGACGCGACTTTTCACCGGCCACGACTACATGCCGGGCGGCCGCGATCCCGTATGGCAAAGCACCGTCGCCGAGCAGCGGGCGACGAACAGCCATATTTCGAAATGCCGAACCGAGGCCGAGTTCGTCGCCATGCGCGAAACCCGCGACGCCACCTTGCCGATGCCGCGCCTCATGCTCCACGCCTTGCAGGTCAACATCAATGGCGGCCGCCTGCCCGAGCCGGAAGCCAACGGCCAGCGCTATCTGAAATTCCCGCTGAATGCCCTGTAAGCGGTGACGCGGTCTGATATCCCAAAAGGACGCGCCGCCGATCCGAACTCACCAATATGGACTTTACTTTGAGCCTTCGGCTTTCCGGGCTGCCTTGGCCAACGGGTCGGCGTGCCTGTGGATCAGCCTCCACGTCTCGCCATCGTGCCGGAACACTTCGGTAATGCGCAGTTTCATTGCCGCATGCTCACCGCCGATCTTGCCATCGAAATCCTGAAACCCCGTCCAGAAGGCCAGATTGCCGGACGACTGCACTTGCAGCGCCTCAAGCTTTGTCAGACTGCCGGCCGAGAAGGATTTCGCGTCGCCGTCATATCGCTTGGCAACTTCGCGCGCACCGGAAACCGTTCCTCCTGAAGGCGGGAAGAACGTTGCCGCTCCTTCATTGGCAACAATGCCATCAAGTGGCTTGGCATCGCCGTTGGAGTAGGCCGCCGCGATTTTCTCACGTAACTTCATGAAATCCTCGAAACCATGCACGTCCGCCCGAAGCGCCGATACCCAGCTTTCGAACGCCGTCAGGAACTTGCCGAGAAATTCCCTGGTATTGCCATTGGTCAGGTTGCCCTCATCGTCGAACAGCTTTTCCGCATCGCCGATATAGGCTTCCGGTTGTTGCATGGCCGGCACATCGAGAAACACCAGTGCCTGACGCAGCGCATGATTGGCGCCGAACGCGCCAAGCTTATAGGGCGTCACACTTATGATCCCGGCGGGTTTTCCCGCCCACACGCTCTTGCCTGCGGGACGCGACCCGACATCCAGAACGTTTTTGAGGCAGGCCGGTATCGAGCGGTTATATTCCGGCGTCAGGAAAAGAATGGCGTCCGCTTCCGCGATGTCACGACGCAGCCGCTCCCACGGCGCCGGAGGCTTGGCGTCGAGGTCCTCATTATACATGGCGATGTCGCCAATTTCTATCAGCCGGCAGCGCAAGTTGGCGGATGAAAGATCGATCGCCGCCTTGGCGACCTTACGGGTAAGCGAAGCCTTGCGAAGACTTCCCACAAAAACGGCGACATTGACGGACATGGATCGCTCCCTTTGACGTTTGCATTGAAACGGGGAGCGCGCCTCTATCGTTCCAGTCGAAAGCACGATGCAGCAACCTGACCTTGCATGGAGGGCAAGGGATTGCGTTACCTGCGCCGTGACAACCAAGACCGATTGGAAGGGGATGCTAAGATCGCGCACGTTGCGACGGCATTATTCGTGGCCGTTCCATCAGGGCCGGGCATCGAACGCCCCAAACAGAAATCGCGCCGGTTTGACCGGCGCGATTTGCATTTTCTGAATGTCTTCGAATATCCGGCGACGTCGGCTTCAGGCCGCCGGCTGCGCCTCGATGGTGCGCAGCGCCTGGTTCTGGCGCTTGGCCGCGGCCTTCACCGCGTCCTGCACCTTCTCGAAAGCCCGAACCTCGATTTGGCGCACGCGCTCGCGCGAAATGTCGAACTCGCTCGACAATTCTTCCAGTGTCAGCGGCTCGTCGGACAGGCGGCGCGCTTCGAAGATGCGCTTTTCGCGGTCGTTCAGCACGGCCAGCGCACCGGTCAGCATGCCGCGCCGGTTCTCCAGCTCGTCCTGCTCGATCAGCATCTGCTCCTGGCTGTCGTGGTCGTCGACCAGCCAGTCCTGCCATTCGCCGGCCTCGCCTTCGCTGGCGCGGATCGGCGCGTTGAGCGATGCGTCGCCGGACAGGCGGCGGTTCATCGAAACCACCTCCGCTTCGGAAACGTTCAGCCTCGTCGCGATCTCCGTGATCTGCTCTGGCTTCAGGTCGCCGTCGTCCAGCGCCTGGATCTTGCCCTTCACCTTGCGCAGGTTGAAGAACAGCCGCTTCTGGTTGGCGGTGGTGCCCATCTTGACCAGGCTCCACGAGCGCAGGATGTATTCCTGGATCGAGGCCTTGATCCACCACATGGCATAGGTGGCCAGGCGGAAACCGCGCTCCGGCTCGAATTTCTTGACGGCCTGCATCAGGCCGACATTGCCTTCCGAAATCACTTCGCCGATCGGCAGGCCATAACCGCGATAGCCCATGGCGATCTTGGCGACGAGCCGAAGGTGGCTGGTGACGAGCCTGTGCGCGGCGGAAGTGTCTTCATGCTCGGCGTAACGCTTGCCGAGCATATATTCTTCCTGCGGCTGAAGCATCGGGAAGCGGCGA
>DASYCS010000165.1:0-4883 GCA_036500025.1 Mesorhizobium sp.
GCGGCATGTCGACCACCAGCACGTCGAGCGGACCCCATTCGACCTCGCGCAGCATCTGCGTCAGCGCTGAAATCACCATCGGGCCACGCCAGATCATCGGCGTTTCCTCGTCCACCAGGAAGCCCATCGACATGACCTTCAGGCCGTAATTCTCCATCGGCTTCAGCACTTTGCCGTCAACCGTCTGCGGGCGGCCATGAATGCCGAGCAGGCGCGGCATGGAAGGACCGTAAATGTCGGCGTCGAGCACGCCAACCTTCAGGCCGTTGGCGGCAAGACCGAGCGCGATGTTGACGGCGGTGGTGGATTTGCCGACCCCGCCCTTGCCCGATGCCACCGCGATGATCGCCGCGATACCCGGCACGCCGCGCTTGCCGTGGCTATGCGAGGCGGGCGCTTGCGGCGCGGGCCGCGCGGTGGGTGCGGGCGCTGGTTGCGGTGTGGGCCTGGGCGCGGGGCGCTGCACCGCCGCCTCCATGCCGCCGCTTTTCTTTTCCGCCGTCAGCGCGACAACCGCGCTGGTCACGCCCGGAATGGCCTTGACGACGCGCTCGGCGGCGGCGCGCAGCGGCTCCATCTCCTTGGCCCGCGCGGCGGCAACGGTGATCGAGAAGAAGACCTTGCCGTCGGCGATGAAAATCTCGGAAACCATGCCAAGTTCAACGATATTGCCGGAAAAATCCGGCCCGCTGACCGTTTTCAGGCGTTCGAGAACGATTTCTTTGCTGACGGACATGGGCTTTCCTCAATCGTGGCTGCGGCTGAGATAGTGCAAATCCGCAGCGATACCAAGCGCCAGCGCGCAGCACTCAGCCTGCCAGCGTAACCGCCAGGTAGGTCAGCGCGGAAATCGCCGCCGTGGCCGGCAGGGTGACGACCCAGGCGACGACGATGCTTTTGGCGACGCCCCAGCGCACAGCGGAGACGCGCCTTGCCGCGCCGACGCCGATGATGGCGCCGGTGATGGTGTGCGTGGTCGAGACCGGCACGCCGAGCCAGGTGGCCGCAAACAGCGTGATGGCGCCGCCGGTTTCGGCGCAAAAGCCCTGCATGGGATTAAGCCGGGTGATCTTGGATCCCATCGTGTGGACGATGCGCCAGCCGCCAAACAGCGTGCCCAGCGCCAGCGCCGACTGGCAGGTCAGCACCACCCACAGCGGCACGTAGAATTTGTCGCCAAGCATCCCCTGCGAATAAAGCAGCACCGCGATGATGCCCATGGTCTTCTGCGCGTCGTTGCCGCCATGGCCGAGCGAATAGAGCGAGGCGGAAAAGAATTGCAGAATGCGAAAGCTGCGATCGACGGCGAACGGCGTCTGGCGCACGAATATCCAGGCAACGGCCAGCACCAGCAGCAGCGCCAGCAGGAAACCGGCCAGCGGCGACAAAACGATGGCCGAGACGGTCTTGACCAGACCCGACCAGACGATGGCGCCGGTTCCCGCCTTGGCGACGCCGGCGCCGACCAGCCCGCCGATCAGCGCATGCGAGCTGCTGGAGGGAATGCCGACCAGCCATGTCAGCACATTCCAGACGATGGCGCCGACAAGGGCGGCGAAGATGACCGCCGGCGTGACGATGCTCGCATCGATGATGCCCGTGCCCAGTGTTTCCGCCACATGCAGGCCGAAAAACATGAAGGCGATGAAGTTGAAGAAGGCCGCCCACAGCACCGCATATTGCGGACGCAGCACGCGGGTGGAAACGATGGTGGCGATGGAGTTGGCGGCGTCGTGCAGGCCGTTCAGGAAATCGAACACCAGCGCGACGGCGACGAGGCCGGCCAGCAGCGGAAAGGCAAGCGAGGCTTCCACCTAGACGTTCTCGATAACGATGCCGCTGATTTCGTCAGCGACGTCCTCAAAGCGGTCGACCACCTTTTCAAGCTGGCCGTAAATTTCGCTGCCGACCATATAGGCCATCGGGTCGCTGCGCGCGTGGCGGCGGAAAAGATCCTTCAGCCCCTGGTCGTGCAGGTCGTCGGAGCGGTCCTCGACGCGGGTGACTTCCTCGGCAATCGCGGTGAGGCGCGGAACGTTGGCGCCAAGCTTGCCCAGCAGCGGGATCGCCTCCGCCACCAGATGGGCGGCCTCGACGATGGTCTTGCCCATTTCCTGCATCAGCGGATCGAATTCCGTCTTTTCGAACAGCCGCACCGTCTTGACGGTCTTGCGCATCATGTCGATGGCGTCATCCATCGACTGGATCAGATCCTTGATGTCGCCACGGTCGAACGGGGTGATGAAGGAGCGGCGCACCGCCAGCAGCACCTCGGCGGCAATGGCGTCGGCCTGGTCTTCGAGATCGATGATTTCCTGGCCCCAGCGTTCGACATCCGGGCCGCCGGCCAGCAAATGCTGCAACGCTTCGGCGCCGCCGACCACCGTGCGGGAATGCCGCTCGAACAGGTCGAAGAAGCGATCTTCGCGCGGCAAAAGTTTGCGGAACCAGTTCAGCATGTTCGACCTCGGTAGCTGGCTATGCTTTTCCTTAGCCCCGCGATCCGGCATGGGGAACAGGCAATCTCATAAAAGATGTGATCTGTGCGCGGCAGCGCCGCTTGCGGCGGCGGGAAAATTCGCCCAGCTTGGCGTAAAAGAGATACCGGAAATGATCGAAAAGCTCGAATATTTCATAGCGCTGGCCCGCGAAAAACATTTCGGACGCGCCGCCGAGATGTGCAACGTGACGCAGCCGACGCTTTCGGCCGGCATCAAACAGCTGGAAGGCCAGCTCGGCGTCATGCTGGTCAAGCGCGGCTCGCGGTTCCAGGGACTGACCCAGGAGGGCGCGCAAGTGCTGACCTGGGCGCGCCGCATCGCCGGCGACGCCCGCTCCATGCGCGAGGAAATGCAGGCGGCGAAACACGGCCTGTCGGGCCGCATCCGCATTGCCGCCATCCCGACGGCGCTGGCGATGCTGCCCCGGCTGACGACGCCGTTTCGCGAAAAGCATCCGGGCGTGACGTTTTCGATCCTGTCGCATACTTCGATCGAGATTCTTTCGCTGCTCGGCAATTTCGAGATCGACGCCGGCGTCACCTATCTCGACAACGAGCCGCTTGGCCGTGTCACCAGCGTGCCGCTCTACGAGGAGCGCTACCAGTTGATCACCGCGATTGGAAATCCCTATTCCCGCAACCGCGACGTCACCTGGTCGCAGGTCAGCCAGCTGCCGCTGTGCCTGCTGACGCCCGACATGCAGAACCGCCGCATCATCGACCAGCACCTGGCCGAGGCCGGCGAGCAGGCGCGGCCGACGCTGGAGTCCAACTCGATGCTGGTGCTGTTTTCACACATAGCGACAGGCAGATGGTCGTCGATCATGCCGCTCAACCTCGCGGAAACGTTCGGTTTCGGCGAACCCATCCAGGCGATCCCCATCGTCGATCCGGACGCCAGCCATACGGTCGGGCTGGTGGCGGGGCCGCGCGAGCCGCGCACGCCGCTGGTGTCGGCGCTGCTGGAAGAGGCGGCCGCGCTGGCCAATGGTTTTCGGGCCTCGCGCTGAGCAAAGGGCTGATCCGGCAACGATAGACATCTTCTATCGATCAACGAGACAGCCTTATTGATTTATCGTATTTCCTCTGGCTTTATAACGACTTGGGTTGATTGTTTCTGCCAGGGAGGGCGCTGCATAATGGTGCAGTCCGCAAGTACCGAAATCGCATCGCGCACGATGTCCATCATCGATGAGATGAAGGATTTGGAAGGGCCGCTGCTGCCCATCCTGCACGGCATCCAGCACGAATTCGGCTATGTCCCGCGCGAGGCTCTTCCCGTCATCGCTTCCGGCCTCAACCTTTCGCGTGCCGAGGTTCACGGCGTCGCCACGTTCTATCACGATTTTCGCAGCCATCCGGCCGGCCGGCATGTGCTGAAGCTTTGCCAGGCGGAATCCTGCCAGTCGATGGGCAGCGACGCGGTTGCCGCCAAATTGAAGCAGCTGCTCGGCATCGATTTCCACGAAACGACGCGTGACGGCGCGGTAACGCTGGAGCCGGTCTATTGCCTGGGGCTTTGCGCCTGCTCGCCGGCCGCCATGCTGGATGGCGAGGTGATCGGGCGGATCGATGACGGCCGCATCGACGAGATCATGGCGCAGGTGCGGTCATGATCCCGCGCATCTACATTCCCGGCGATTCTGGCGCGCTGGCGCTCGGCGCCGAAAAGGTCGCCGAGGCGATCCGCGCCGAGCTTTCCGCGCGCGGCATCGATGCCAAGATCGTGCGCAACGGTTCGCGCGGCGCCTACTTCCTCGAACCGATGGTCGAGGTGGCCTGCGACAATGGCCGCGTCGCCTACGGGCCGGTCAAGCCATCCGACGTGAAAAGCCTGTTCGACAGCGGGTTTCTGTCGGGCGCGCATCACAAGCGCTGGCTGGGCAACCCCGACAAGATCCCGTTCTTTGCCGGCCAGACGCGGCTGACCTTCGCCCGCTGCGGCGTTACCGATCCGCTGTCGCTCGACAGCTACAAGAAGCATGGCGGGCTTAAGGGGCTGCAAAACGCCGTCGCCATGGAACCCGCGGCCATCGTCGCGCAAGTGACGGAATCCGGCCTGCGCGGACGCGGCGGCGCGGGCTTCCCGACCGGCATCAAGTGGAAGACGGTGCTCGATGCGCAGGCGGAGCGCAAATACATCGTGTGCAACGCCGACGAAGGCGATTCCGGCACCTTCGCCGACCGCATGATCATGGAGGGCGACCCCTTCGTGCTGATCGAGGGCATGACGATTGCCGGCATCGCCACCGGCGCGACCAAGGGCTTCATCTACATTCGCTCCGAATATCCGCATGCGGTGTCCATCATGCGCCGGGCGGTCGAAGTGGCGCGCCGCTCGGGCGTGCTCGGCGTCAATGTTCTGGGGTCCGCCCACGCCTTC
>DASYCS010000166.1:0-4217 GCA_036500025.1 Mesorhizobium sp.
ACCTTTCTAATCGTGGTCGCCATAAGGCCAACCGCGAATCTCATATTAACGACCGAGGCCCGTTCCGCCTATTACCCATTTGGTCGGGAGTGGAGAGCACGGAATGAGGGCCATTGGCCTTCTACCAATAGTTGGAGGTGAAGCCGGCAAAGATCAAGGGTTGATATGCGCGGCCCTGCCACATCCCGATACCAAAACGGCGCCCTGCGGCGCCGTCCGGTCTTCTATTCATCCTAAAGGCGTGTCATGCGCTGACATTGCCCTTCTTTTCCTTGCTGTCGGAGTAGATGTAGAGCGGCCTGGCGCTGCCCGTCACGACTTCCTCCGAGATCACCACCTCGCGCACGCCTTCCAGCGCCGGCAGTTCGAACATGGTATCGAGCAGGATCGCTTCCATGATGGAGCGCAGGCCGCGCGCGCCGGTCTTGCGCTCGATGGCGCGCTTGGCGATGCCCGACAGCGCGTTCTCGTGGAAAGTCAGGTCGACATTCTCCATCTCGAACAGACGCTGATACTGCTTGACCAGCGCGTTTTTCGGCTCGGTCAATATCTGGATCAGCGCAGGTTCGTCCAAATCCTCCAGCGTGGCCAGCACCGGCAGTCGGCCGACGAACTCCGGGATCAGGCCGAATTTCAGCAAATCCTCCGGCTCGACCAGGCGGAACACTTCGCCGCTGCGGCGATCCTCGGGCGACGCCACGGTGGCGCCGAAGCCGATCGAGGTCTTGCGGCCACGGTCCGAGATGATCTTGTCCAGCCCGGCAAAAGCGCCGCCGCAGATGAACAGGATGTTGGCGGTGTCGACCTGCAAGAATTCCTGCTGCGGGTGCTTCCTGCCGCCCTGCGGCGGCACGGAGGCGACGGTGCCTTCCATGATCTTCAAAAGCGCCTGCTGCACGCCCTCGCCCGACACGTCGCGGGTGATGGACGGATTGTCCGACTTGCGCGAAATCTTGTCGATCTCATCGATGTAGACGATGCCGCGCTGGGCGCGCTCGACATTGTAGTCGGCGGACTGCAACAGCTTCAGGATGATGTTTTCGACATCCTCGCCGACATAGCCGGCCTCGGTCAGCGTCGTGGCGTCGGCCATGGTGAAAGGCACGTCGATGATGCGGGCCAGCGTCTGCGCCAGCAGGGTCTTGCCGGAGCCGGTCGGGCCGATCAGCAGGATGTTCGACTTCGCCAGTTCCACGTCGTTGTTTTTGCCGGCATGGGCCAGGCGCTTGTAATGGTTGTGGACGGCGACCGACAGCACGCGCTTGGCGTAAGGCTGGCCGATCACGTAATCGTCGAGAACCTTCAGGATTTCCTGAGGTGTCGGCACGCCTTCGCGCGACTTCACCATCGAGGTCTTGTTCTCCTCGCGGATGATGTCCATGCACAGTTCGACGCACTCGTCGCAGATGAACACCGTCGGGCCCGCGATCAGCTTGCGGACCTCGTGCTGGCTCTTGCCGCAGAACGAGCAATAGAGCGTGTTCTTGGAATCACCGCCGCCGTTGCTGACCTTGCTCATTTCCCAGTCCTTTCATGGCGCCCGCCGATAGTCCGGCTGAAAGGGCGTGTACTCAATCTGTCGCGGAATACGCCGCTGCCGGTCCACCGGCCCACACAACGCATTCCCTACGAAAAACAAACAGAAAACGTGGTGTTTGATTCGCGGCGGCCCAGCAACGAAGCTAAGCCGCCGAAACTCAATAGAGCCTTAACGTAGGCAATCCCTGCCCCCGAGGGAACAGCCAAATGTGGCCGAAATGCCGCAAATCCTCGCAAAAAGCACGAGGCAACGACAGCTTCGCGCCATCGTGATGGCGGCGAGACAAAAATCAGGCCGTTGCGCCTTCGATTTCATCGCGTGCCGTCAGCACCTTGTCGATAAGGCCAAGCTCCAGCGCCTGCTCCGTCGTCAGGAAGTTGTCGCGCTCCATCGCATTGTGGATCGTCTCGTAATCCTGGCCGGTGTGCTTGACGTAAATCTCGTTCAGGCGGCGCTTCAGGCGCTCGGTGAACTGCGCGTGGATCATGATGTCGGTGGCCTGGCCCTGATAGCCGCCCGACGGCTGGTGAACCATGATCTGCGCGTTCGGCGTCGAGAAGCGCATGCCCTTGGCGCCGGCCGTCAACAACAGCGAGCCGGCAGACATGGCCTGCCCGACGCACAGCGTCGATACCGGCGGCTTGATGAACTGCATGGTGTCGTACATGGCCAGACCCGAGGTCACCACGCCGCCAGGCGAGTTGATATAAAGGCTGATTTCCTTCTTCGGGTTTTCCGCTTCGAGGAACAGAAGCTGCGCGCACACCAGCGAAGCCATGCCGTCCTCGATGGGGCCGGTGATGAAAATGATGCGCTCCTTCAGCAGGCGCGAGAAAATGTCATAGGCGCGCTCGCCACGGTTGGTCTGCTCGACCACCATCGGGACGAGGTTCATGTAGGTTTCGATCGGATCTTTCATGACTGTCCCTTGTTTCGGTATGGCCACCGCGCCGGAGGCCAGAATCGTGATGAATGGTTGTTGCCTGTAGATAGGATGCCGGCTCATGCTTGTGCAAGACCGACGGGTCCGGTTGGCCGGTTAAGTCAAATTAAGGTTGCCGGTTAAGACTTCGCCGGGATTTCAGGCGGCCTCCGCCCGCAGCCAGTCTTTCAGGCCGGCAATGTCGCCGTCACCGATCGCCTTGGCCACCCGCCTGCCGACCGCGGCGCCGAATTTGTAGCCATGGCCGGAGCAGGCCGAGACCACCAGGCACCTGCCCTTCTCATGCGCCAGGAACTTTTCATCCGGCGTGAAGGTGTAGGCGCAGGTGACGACTTCCGTGATCCTGTACTCATCGATGCGGGCGATGGGCGGCGAAAACAGGTTGCGGATCGCCTCGCCCTCGCCTTCTACCGGCTCGCGGTTCCAGTCGGCATCGCTGGTCGGCACCTTGTGCAGGCCGGAGCCGAACTTCATGCCGGCGCCGCCGGTGGGCGGGATCATGTAGCCGTCGGTGGCGCCGCCGACATCGAGGATGACGGGCGCAGCCTGCCATGCCGCCTTCAGGTCCGCAGGCGGCTCGACATAGGCGAGCGCGGTTCGATAGGTTTTCAGTTCACCGTCCAGTTCCGGGAACAGTTTCAGCACCCAGGCGCCGGCGGCCACCACGATGCGATCCGCCTGCATCGTCTCGCCGCCTGCCAGCGTCACGCGCCCGGCGTCGCTGTCGATCTCGACCACCTTGCTGTCGACGTAGATATTCGCGCCATTGGCGCGCAGCCATTTCACCAGCCCGGCTGCGATCTTGCGGCAATGCAGTGCGCCGCCTTCCGGCGAAAAGAAGGCGTAGTTGAACGTTCCGGCCTCAAGGAAGGGCCAGCGTTTAACCGCCTCGTCCGGCTCGATCATTTCCAGCGGGAAGCCGCCGGCCACCAACCCGTCACGGTATTCCTCGGCCTCGTCGCCCGGCTCGCGCGAAATGCAGATAAATCCGCGCGGATCGAGATGGCTTTCGCCAAGATCGGCCCACATCTCGTCCCACGCCTCATAGGCTTCGGTGATCAGGCGGCCATAACCGGCGGCGTTGCCATAGGCGCGCCGGATGATGCGGTGATGGTCGCCGGAAGCGGCAAGCGGGTTGGGAATTTTTGCCCCCTGCTCGACCAGGGTGACGTTATGCCCGGCCTTGGTCAGCGACCATGCGGTTGCCAGCCCGTCTATTCCGGCCCCTACGACAATTACATTCATTGCGCGAGGACTCCATGGAGGTTGAGCGCCGGCGAGATCGGTATCGATACTGGAACAAGCATAGAGCGCGGCGCGCTGCGGGCAACCAGGGCTACTGATCCAGCGCGGCGCATTTCATGCCGCCACCGCCCGCGCGCTCAAAGCTTGACGACATATTCCTTGCGAGTCGTTTCAACCACTTCCCAGCTTCCCTTGAAGCCCGGCCTGAGGACGAAACTGTGGCCGGCCTGCACCGTGCGCGTTTCGCCGCCCTCCTCGGCAAGGATCGAGACGCCGGACAGAATGTGGCAAAACTCCCACTCTTCATATTCGATCCGCCATTTGCCGGGCGTCGCTTCCCATATGCCGGCGTAAAGGCCGTCGCGTTCCTCGACGTTCCAGGTGCGGAATTTCGGACTGCCCGAAATCAAGCGATCGGGCGCCGGCGCGCCCTCCTCGGGTGCGGCGGCGCCTGTGTCGATGGTCACGAATTTCGGTTCGGTCATTGAA
>DASYCS010000167.1:0-5820 GCA_036500025.1 Mesorhizobium sp.
GAAATACGGCACCTTGCGCTCGCGCGCGAATTTGGCGGCCAAAATCTTGCCCTCGGAACCGCGTTCGCCAAAACCGCCCGGCACCAGAATGCCGTTCACCTTTTCCAGATAGGGCGCGGGATCTTCCTTCTCGAAAATCTCACTCTCGATCCATTCGAGCTTGACCTTGACACGGTTGGCGATGCCGCCATGCGACAGTGCCTCGATCAGTGACTTATAGGCGTCCTTGAGGCCGGTATATTTGCCGACGATGGCAATCGAAACCTCGCCTTCCGGGTTGTGGATGCGATGCGACACGCCCTGCCACGGCTCCATGCGGGGCTTTGGCGCCGGCTCTATGCCGAACGCGGCCAGCACTTCGGAATCCAGGCCTTCCTTGTGATAGGCCATCGGCACATCGTAGATGTGGCCGACGTCCAGCGCCTGAATGACCGCCGATTCCCGCACATTGCAGAACAGCGAAAGTTTTTTTCGCTCTTCCTTGGGAATATGGCGATCGGCGCGCACGAGCAAAATGTCCGGTGCAATGCCGATACCGCGTAATTCCTTCACGGAATGCTGGGTCGGCTTGGTCTTCAGTTCGCCCGCCGCCTGGATATAGGGCATCAGCGTCAGGTGGACATAGACGGCATTGTTGCGCGGCAAATCATTGCCAAGCTGGCGGATCGCCTCAAGGAACGGCATCGCCTCGATATCGCCGGCGGTGCCGCCGATTTCGCACAGCACGAAATCGAAATCGTCATTGCCGTCGAGGACGAAATTCTTGATCTCGTCGGTCACATGCGGAATGACCTGAACGGTCGCGCCGAGATAATCGCCGCGCCGCTCGCGCTCGATAATGTTCTTGTAGATGCGGCCGGTGGTAATGTTGTCGTGGCTGTTGGCGGAACGGCCGGTAAACCGCTCGTAATGGCCAAGGTCAAGGTCGGTTTCAGCACCGTCGTCGGTGACGAACACCTCGCCATGCTGATAGGGCGACATGGTGCCGGGATCGACGTTGAGATAGGGATCGAGCTTCTTGAGCCGGCAGCGATAGCCGCGTGCCTGCAAGAGCGCCCCAAGGGCTGCTGAAGCGACGCCTTTTCCAAGTGAGGAGACCACGCCGCCGGTGATGAAAACATATCGCGCCATGGGAACCATCGCTTAACGCGGCCGAATTGATTCCGCCAGAGAAAAAACCGCCGCGAAGGGTTTTTCCCGGCTTGACGCCACTATGCGCCACGCAAAACAAAAAGGGCCGGCTCAAGCCGGCCCTTTCGGGTATTTCCTCGATACTATCAGATGATGACGACTTTCGTGCCCATCTTCACGCGACGGTAGAGATCCATCACGTGCTCGTTGATCATGCGGAAGCAGCCATTGGAGGCGCTGGTGCCGATGGATTGCGGCGCAACGGTGCCATGGATGCGCAGATGCGTGTCCGTCTTGCCGTCATAGAGATAGATGGCGCGCGCGCCGAGCGGGTTCTGTCCGCCGCCGGGCATGCCGTCCTTATAGCGCGCATAATGCTGCGGCTCGCGCTTCTGCATGTCGAGCGTGGGGATCCAGCGCGGCCATTCCTGCTTGTCGCCAACCGCGACCGTTCCCTTGAACTGCAAGCCTTCCTTGCCGACGGCGATGGCATAGCGGCGGGCCGTCGAGGAGGATTCGACCAGATAGAGGCGACGCGCGCCGGTATCGATGACGATGGTGCCGGCATCATAGCCACGGAATTCGACTTCTTGGGGAACGAATTCGGGCTTGACCTTGAAAGGCTTCTTGGCCTCGCGCTGCTTCAATACCGTGTCCAGGGCGCGGGTTTCCGGCAAAAGCGAGATAGACGGCGATGCTGGCGCGCCACCGAACAGGCCGGCGAAAAGGCCGTTATCCGCCTGCTGGCGCGGCTCGCCCGGCTTCGGCTCGCTGCGCAACTCGCCATTATTGCCGGTGACGGCGATGTTCATGACTTCGGCCGGGACCGGATCTTCTTCCTCGACCTGTACCGGCTCAAGCGGCTTGGTCAGGCCGGCCAGAATCGCGGGCTTCTTCCTGTCCGAAGCCTTGGCGGTGGCCGTCTCGGCGACAACCGCCTTTTCCTTGACGCCCTTCTTGGCGAGGAATGCCTCGCGGGCCTCGGCGGCCTTGGCCTTGGCGGCCTCGCGCATCGCCAGCTTCCTGGCTTCCAGCGCCTTCGCATTGGCCTCGGCCTTGGCGGTGGCGACTTTCGCTTCCAACTGCCTGATCTGCGCCAGATCCTCGTCGGTCGGCTTCTTCTTTTTCTTGAGGGCCCGCAACTGGGCAGCATCGCTCTTTGCAGCGATCTGCACAACGTCGGTTTTCGCTACCGACTGCGGCGCGGCCGTGCCTGCCGGCGTGCCGGCTATTGCGGCGGAACTCGTGGCGAGTACCGCGCAAAACCCTAAATAAATGAAGCTGCGAAGCTGCATGGCGAAGATCCGATCATTCTAAGCTAGTTGCCACGGCGTCGCCCAACGCCCCCCAAGGACGCTGGATATGCCGCGCGCAACCTATAATCGATTAGCGTTGAAACGCTCAAGCCGGATGCAAGCCGGCACCCGGTCGAATCTTCGTGATCACGCGGCATTTGCCATGACTGTGTTCAAACGAACACAGTCATGGCCCAACGATTGCCGCTTACTGGTTAGGAACCTGAGGCGCCGCAGGTTGGGCCGCATTGTTCGTGGCCGGCGCGGTTCCCGTTGCCGGCTGGGTAGCGGGAGCGGTTGCATCGTTACCGGACGGCACGGCGGGCGCGGGCGTGGTTCCAGCGGGGGCAGCGGGTTTCGTGCTGCCCGGCAGTTGGTCCAGCACGCCCTTGCCCGTGGTCTGGCCCTGCGAGGCCGGCACGCGGTCGAGAATGTCGGTCGGCTTGTCGCCGTAGCGCGCGATTATGGAGAGCGCCAGCGAGGTGACGAAAAAGATCGTCGCCAGGATCGCGGTTGCACGGGTAAGCGTGTTGGCCGCGCCGCGAGCGGTCATAAAGCCCGAGCCGCCGCCAATGTCGAGGCCGCCGCCTTCGGACTTCTGGAGCAGCACCACGCCGACAAGGGCGAGCACGACCATAAGGTGGATGACGATCAGTACGGTTTCCATTGTTTACCCTGGCAATGCCTCGTGCAGCCGCTGGCGCGGCCGCTGATTTGGCGGCTCAATACATCGCTTTGAAGCCATTTCCAAGCCCAAGCGCCGAATATGGGAAGCATCGGCGCAATTACAAACGCCGCGCCGCCGTCATATGGCCCTGTAGGCTTCCGCGATTGCCAGGAAGTCGGCGGCCTTCAGGCTGGCGCCGCCGACGAGAGCGCCATCGACATTAGCGACGCCAAGCAGTTCGACCGCATTGGACGGCTTTACCGAGCCACCATAGAGAATGCGCATCTTTGCAGCGCCTGCGCCCAGCTTTTCCGTCAGCCGCGCCCGGATGTGGGCGTGCGCCTTGGCGACATCCATGGCGGTCGGCGTCTGGCCGGTGCCGATCGCCCAGATCGGCTCATAGGCAACGACCGCGTTGGCAGGGGTGGCGGTGTTCGGGACCGAGCCGGCGATCTGTCGCGCGAGCACGTCCAGCGTAAGGCCCTGCCGGCGTTCCTCATCCGTCTCGCCGATGCAGATCACCGCAACAAGGCCTGCCCGCCATGCGGCGGATGCCTTGGCGTGGACGGTGGCGTCGTCCTCGCGCTGGATGGCCCGGCATTCCGAATGGCCGACGATGACGTGGCTGGCGCCGGCATCCTTCAGCATTTCCGCCGAGATGCACCCGGTAAAGGCGCCGCTCTCCTGCGTGCAGCAATCCTGCCCGCCGGCATGGACAGGGCTGGACGAGAGAATTTCGCTGGCTCGCGAAAGCAAGGTGGCCGGCACGCAGACCAGCGCCTCGGTCTCGGCATCGAGCCCGCCAAGAAAGCCGTTACCAATCGCCCTCAACTCATTGAGGGAGGCGCTGGTGCCGTTCATTTTCCAGTTGCCGGCGACAAGCGGGCGAATTCCAGGGGTCATGTTGTTGGTTCTCCAGATCGGCCGAAGCTTACCCCTCCCTATCAAAAACAGGTCACAAAGCAATCGACAGGTGAGCGTAAGGACGCTATTGCGCTTGTTTCAGACAAGACGCATCCCCAAAAAACGCGCGCCTGCCCCAAACCCGGAAGTGACTATGCTTGGTACGTTAAGAGACGCAGCGGGATCATGGCTCGCCAAGGGCCTGCTCTCGATATTGGTGCTCAGCTTTGCCGTCTGGGGCATTTCGGGCCGCCTTGCCGGCGGGCTGGTCGGGCACGAATCGGTGATCACCGTCGGAGGCACCAGCGTCTCGGTCAACGACTACCGCCTTGCCTATGACCGCCAGATCAGCGCCATGTCCCAGCAGCTCGGCCAGCGGCTTACCCACGAGCAGGCAACGGCGTTCGGCATCGACAACCAGGTGCTGGCTCAGCTCGTATCGGGTGCGCTGCTGGACGAACAGGCGCGCAAGCTCGGCCTTGGCCTTTCGCAAGACCGGCTGGCGGAACTTACCCGCGAAGACCCCGCCTTCAAGGGACCGAGCGGTCAGTTCGATCGTGGAACCTTCGATGCCGTGATGAACCAGGCCGGCATGCGCCCGGAAGACTATCTGCGCAGCCGCGCCAAGGTTGCGGTGCGCCAGCAGATCGCCGAGGCCGTTTCGGACGGACTTAAAGCGCCGAAGGCCTTTCTCGACGCGGTAGCGCTTTATCGCGGCGAAGACCGCACCGTCGATTATCTGGCCCTGCCGAGGTCGCTGGTGGAGCCGATCGCGGCTCCTTCCGACAGCGCCCTTTCCACCTATTTCGAAGCGAACAAGAAGAATTACGCCGCGCCGGAATACCGCAAATTCTCCTATGCCAGGCTCGAACCCGAAGACATCATGGATTTGAGCAGCGTCAGCGACGCGCAGGTCAAGGACGACTACGAGAAGAACAAGGCGCGCTATACGACGCCCGAGCAGCGCACGGTGGAGCAGCTGGTGTTCAAGTCGAAGGAGGCTGCGACGGCGGCCCTCGATTCGCTGAAGGCCGGGGCCACCTTCGACAAGCTCGTCACGGCCGAAGGCAAGACACAGGCCGACACGCTGCTTGGCACCGTTTCCAAGGACAAGATCGCCGACAAAGCCGTGGCGGATGCCGCATTCTCGCTCGCCGTGAACGGCGTCAGCCCGGTTGTCGAGGGCAGCTTCGGCCCGGTGCTGCTGCGCGTGACCGAAATCAAGCCTGAAACCGTCAAGACGCAGGCCGAGGTTGCCGAGCAAATCCGCAAGGATCTGGCACTGGGAGAGGCAAGCCGCATCCTGCTCGACGCACATGATTCCTACGAGGATGCACGCGCCGCCGGTGAGACGCTCGACGAGGCCGCAGCCAAGCTAAAACTGAAAGTCATCACCGTCGACGCCATCGACCGCACCGGGCAGACGCCTGACGGAAAGATCGTCAAAGACCTGCCGCAGTCCGCCGACCTCGTCAAAGCGGTGTTCGATGCGGAAGCCGGTACGGAGAACGAAGGCCTGCCCACGGATGGCGAGGGCTATGTATTTTACGAGGTAAGCGCCGTCACCCCTGCCCGCGACCGCACGCTGGACGAAGTTCGCCAGAAAGTCGTTGCCGACTGGACGGCAGCGGAAGCGGCCAAGCTGCTCGACGACAAGGCGCAGGCGCTGGAAAAGCGGCTGAAGACTGGCGAGACGCTCGACGTCATCGCCAGCGAGCTGAAGCTCGAAAAGCAGACCAAGCGCGGCCTGAAGCGCGATGCCGACGATGCCGACCTCGGCAAGGACGGCGCCGCAGCGACGTTCGGCGTCGGTGAAGGCGGCGC
>DASYCS010000168.1:0-9840 GCA_036500025.1 Mesorhizobium sp.
CCCGCTGGCGCCGCAGACCCGCGCCGCCGCCTCGAGGCTGTCGCCGACCTGCAGCAGCGCCGCGGTGGCGTAGCGCACCGGTTGCGGCAGCAGGATGCAGCAATAGGCCAGCAGCAGGATCAGCGGGGTATTGTAGGGCGAGAACGGCAGGGCCGGCTGGTTCCAGGCGAGGATCAGCCCAACCGCCACGACGATGCCCGGCAGCGCGTTGGGGATGACGGTCAGCACGTCGATGGTCCGCCTGCCGCGCAGTCGCGTCTTGACCACGACATAAGAGGAAAGCGCGCCGAGCAGGCCGGCGATCAGCGCCGTGGCGACACCGAGCGCCAGGCTGATGCCAAGCGCGCGAAGGCCGCCCGCGACGTCGGTGAAGAAGATGGCAGAAAAATTCTCGAAGCCGAGATTGCCGGGAACAAGCCCGCCGGAAATGGTCTTCTGCATGGCGGTGGCCAGAACGGCGAGCAGCGGCACGCCCGTCGCCAGGAAGGCGACGATTGCGAACAGCGCCACCACAGGCAAAGCCAGCCGGCCAAGCGGGCGCTTGTCCTTGTTTTGCGGCTTGCCGCCGGTCGTTTCGAACGAGCGCCCGGCGAGAATCCGCCGCTGGATAAGAAAGGCGAGGAACGACAGCGCCACCAGGATCAGCGAGATCACCGCCGCGCCCGGCAGGTCGATCGGCCAGTCGGATATGCGCAAATCGATGCCGCTGACCAGCACCTCGAAATGGGCGCGACGGCCAAGGGCTGCCGGCGTACCATATTCCTCGATGGCCATGGCGAACACCAGAAGCAGGCTGGCGGCCAGGCCCGGCGTCGCCAGCGGCAAGGTTATGCGCCAGAAAGCGCGCGCCGGCGAGGAGCCGAACACCCGCGCCACGTCGGAATAACGCGCGCCGACCGCCTCTACCGTGCGCGATACCGCGAAATAGACGACCGGAAAGGTGTTGAGCGCCATGATGAGGGTCATGCCGCCGAGCGAAAACAGGAACGGCGCCAGATTGAAGCCGGCTAATTGTTGCAGATAGCCGCGCGGCTGCAACGTCATGATCCAGCCCAGCGTGGCGATATAGGGCGGGATCATGAACGGCACGAGCAGCAGCACGTCCCACAGCGGCGCCAGCGGCACCCGAAACAGCGCCCGGAAGATGCCGAGCGGCACCGCCAGCAGCGCAGAGCAGGCGACGACCGAGAGGCCGAGCACGACGGTGTTGAACGTCATGCCGATCAGCGCCGAATTGGCCAGCGTAGCGAAAAGATGCGCGAAAGGCGCGTTGAACGAACCCGATCCGAGGTTAAGGAATACAGCCTGAAGGATGATGAAGGCAAAGGGAACGGCGACGATCAGCACAAGCCCCGCGCCGGCGATCAACACCGCCGGCGTCGTGCCGCCAATTCCCTTTGCCGCTGTCATGATCGCTTACTTGAAGATGTCGGCGACAGTCGCCAACGTCTCCTTGCGCTTGCCGTAGACTTCGGCGGTGTCGTATTTCAGCAGCTTCAGATCGCCGATGAGCGGACGGTCCGCCGCAATGTCGGTGCGGGCCGGCATCAGCATGGCTTTCGCCACGATCTTCTGGCCTTCGTCGGAAAGCATGTAGTCGATGAATTTCTTGGCGTCGTCCTGGTTTTTCGACCAGTTCATGATCATGGCCGGGCGCGGCGCGATGACCGTGCCGGACGCCGGGAAGATGACGTCGATGCTCTCGCCCTTGGCCTTGGCGGCCAGCGCAATGTAGTCGACAGCGCCGAACACGGCGGCCTTGGCGCCCTGTAGAACGGGGTTCAGCGCATCGGCATTGGCGCCGGCGATGATCGCGCCATCGGCCTTCAGATCCTTGAACAGCTTCCAGTCGTCCTGGCCGCCAAGTGCTGCGGTGAGTTCGAAGGAAGAGCCGGACTGCGCCGGGTCGGGAATGTTGACCATGTCCTTGTATTCCGGCTTGGCGAGGTCCGCCCACTCGGTCGGGCGCGGCGTGCCGCTCTTGGTGTTCCAGGCAATGCCGAGGCCCGAAATGCCCTGCGCGACCGCGGTATCGGTCTTCAGGAAGTCCGGAACGGTGGCGGCGTTCGGGCTGGTATAGGGCACCAGCCAGCCGCGCTTGGCGAAATCGGTCGCCGTATCCCACGATGCCGAGATCACCACGTCGACGGCCGGGTTCGAGGCTTCGGCCTCGATGCGCGCCATGACCTTGCCGGTCGTTGCCTGGAAGACATTGACCTTGACGCCGCTCTGCGCGGTAAAGCCGGCCGACAGCTTGTCGATCAGGCCCTGCGGGCCGGCGGTGTAGACGGTGACATCGGCGAGGGCCGAGCCGGCGGACAGGGCGCCGGCCGCAAGGACCACCGCCGCTAGGGCTGATTTCAACATGATTGGCATCTCTCTCTTGATTGGCTGGTCATGATCTACTCCGCCGGGAACCAGCGAAGATTGCCAGGCTCGATCGTGAGCCCGATTTTCTCACCCGCATGGATGCGGATATCGCTCGCCGCCTGTACCGTGACGGGTTGGGAGCGATCTCCGAAGGAAACGGCCAACATGTAGCTGTCACCCCGAAACTGCGATTGCGTGACGGTGCCTTCGATGGCGTCGCCGCCGCGCGGTCCAAGCCGCACCGCCTTGCGGCCTAGCAGCACCCGCGCCTTGCCGGAGGCCGCAGCGCCATGGAGCGACCCCGCCGCCGGATAGGGAAGCCGAACCGCCGTATTGTCGAGCCACCATGCGCCGTCGCGGCAGGTCGCCCCGGCAATCGCGCCGAGCTTCAGGAACTCCGCCACCGCCGGGCTTGCCGGCGCGTCGACCAGCGTTTCCGGCGAGGCCAGCTGGACGATCTCGCCCTTGCCCATCACCGCCACCTCGTCGGCCAGCGTGAATGCCTCGCCATGGTCGTGGGTGACGTAGACCGCCGTCAGCCCAAGGCTGGAAACGAGGCCGGCGATTTCGCCGACCAGCGATTCCCGCAGTTCTCGGTCGAGGTTGGACAAAGGCTCGTCGAACAATACGATGCGCGGCTCGGCGACGATGGCGCGGGCAATCGCCACGCGCTGCTGCTGGCCTCCGGAAAGGTCTGCCGGCCGCCGGTCCGCCAGCCCGGCAAGATCGACGCGCGCCAGCGCCGCGATGATCCGCTGCTGCCGCTCGGCCTTGGGCGTGCCGCGCATTTCCAGCGGAAAGCCGACATTTTCGGCCACGCTCATATGCGGCCACAGCGCATAATCCTGGAAGACCATGCCAAGCCCGCGCCGCTCGGGCGGAACGAACGTCCCCGAAGCGGCGTCCGCCATCGTCTCGCCCTCGATGGCGATCGAGCCTGCGCTTGGCGCAAGCAGGCCGGCAAGCAAACGCAGAAGCGTGGTCTTGCCGCAGCCGGAAGGGCCTAGGAGCGCCAGCGTCCGCCCCCTTTCCAGTCGCAGGTCGATGCCGCGCAGCACCGGCGTTTGCCCGTAGCGTTGTTCCAGCCCCTGCACGGCAATGGCGCAGGTCTGGGCCGTCTGGCTGGGTGAGAGCATGGTGTGCGTTTCAATCGGGGGCCGGGCAGCCGGGAATGCCAGCGGCCGCGAAGCCCCACGCTCCGGTCCGCAGGGAGCAATTAAGACAGCTATATGACAGGGATATTACAGTTGGCGGGGTTGGCGGCCCGGCTTGCCGCGCCAAATGCCGGGCTGGTCCATATTCGCTTGCAGCGAGCGCCGATGCAGGCTTTCCGGCCTGAAATCCCACGATAACGCTGCCTTCGCCCAGGTGAATGCCTGCCGTCATTATGCTCGTGCGTTTTGCGGCGCGGCGGTTTATGACGATGGCGCCAGGTGCCCGCCGCAATGCGGGAGAATCGGGAACACGGTGAAAATCCGTGGCGTGCCCAACGCTGTATGAGGGACTGCGCCGGCAGACGTCACTGTTCGACAGAACGGGAAGACGCCGGAAGCGGGATGATCTCAAGCCAGAAGACCGGCCAGGCAAACAGTGTCATCCGCTTGGTCAAGCGGCAGGCAACCGTTTGAAGTCGCAAGGGGAAACGCGATGCCGGCAGCCGCTTCACGTCAATTCAGCAATGGCAATTCCTTCGACCGGGCGGCGCAGGCCGCCGTCTACCGCGCGATCTTCACGCGCCGCGACGTGCGCAGTCACTTCCTGCCCGACGCCATCAATGATGCCGTTCTGGCGCGGCTGCTGCTTGCCGCCCACCACGCCCCCTCGGTCGGCTATATGCAGCCCTGGAATTTCATCGTCATTCGCGACGATGCGCGGCGCCGGCAGGTCCGTCAGCTGTTTGTGGAAGCGCGGCAGATAGAGGGCGAGCAGATGCAGGGCGACCGCCATGCGCTCTATCGTTCGCTGAAGCTGGAAGGAATATGCGAGACGCCGCTCAATCTCGTGGTCACCTGCGACCGCAGCCGGGCAAAGGGATCGCCGCTCGGACGCTGGCACAATCCGCAGATGGACCTGTTCAGCACGGTTTGCGCGGTACAGAATTTCTGGCTGGCGGCGCGCGCTGAAGGGATCGGCGTCGGCTGGGTCAGCATCCTTGACGGCGATGCCCTCAAGCGCCTGCTCGACATACCCGACCATGTGGTGCCGGTCGCTTATTTGTGCGTCGGCCATGTATCCGGCTTCGGGTCAAAGCCCGATCTCGAAACCCATGGCTGGGGCAAGCGGCTGCCGCTGGCGGATTTGGTCATGAGCGAAAAATTCGCCGGGACAGGGGAGGACGGGCTGAAAGACGCGGTTCGCGCCATGACAAGCACGGAAGTGCTGGAGCCGGCGGGAACGCACGAGCAGGAGGCGGTGGCGGTCGCCTCAACCATCCATCCCGCTTAAGAAAATCAAGGATGCAGTCCATATGCCGGTGACCCCGCGCCGGTCACGGATCGGCAGTCCGGTTGCCTTCAGGAATTTCAAGTCCGGATAGACGGTAGCCAACCTGCAATTCGGTGATCAGGTGGGCCGGTTGCGAAGGGTCGTCCTCAAGCTTCTGGCGAAGCTGCGCCATGTAGATGCGGATATAGTGGGAACGCTCCGCATATCCCGGTCCCCACACATCCATGAGCAGTTGGCGATGGGTAAGCACTTTGCCATGCCCCCGGATGAGAGCGGTCAGCAGGCGAAATTCGTTCGGCGTCAGGTGCACCGGTTCGTTTGCCCGAGTGACTTCGTGGGTGGCAAGATTGATCGCCACCTGTCCGAACTTCACGACCGGCGAGGTCGTCGAACCATTTGAGATGGTGCCGGAACGGCGCAACTGCGCCCGCACGCGCGCCAGCAGTTCGGGAACGCCGAACGGCTTCGTCAGATAGTCGTCGGCTCCGGCATCCAGCGCTTCGACCTTTTCGGTTTCCTGTTCGCGGGCCGAGAGCACGAGGATGGGTGCGGACACCCAGTTGCGGACTTCACGGATCAATGCCTTGCCGTCCCCGTCCGGCAGGCCGAGGTCGACGATCATCAAATCCGGTTTCCGGCTGCCGGCGTTGAGACGGGCTTCCTCGGCCGTCGTTGTTTCAAAGACGCTCATGCCTTCCTTTTCGAGCGCCATGCGGACGAAGCGGCGAATATCGGCTTCGTCTTCAACGATCAGGATGCGCGGCTTGTTCATTCACGGTCTCGCTCTCGATTTCGGGCGGGGCGCCGAGCGGCAGCCTGATTTCGAAGGCAGTCCCCTTCGGTTTGCGCGCTTCGGCGCGAATGCTTCCGCCATGAGCCGCGATAATGCTGCGGCATAGGGCAAGGCCAAGGCCGACGCCCGGAATGGACGATTCCTTCTTGCCCCTCACGAACGGCTCAAAAAGAGTGTCGGGGTCCGCCATCGGCAGGCCGGGACCATCATCTTCAACCACCATATACATGGTATCGCCCGACACGGCGGCGCGGATGGCGACGGTGCTCGTCGACGGCGTATATTTGGCGGCGTTGTCGAAAAGATTGATCAGAACGCGCTCGATAAGGGCTGCGTCGACATCGACGAGGGGCAGGTCGGCGGGAAGGCTGGTGCGGATCGATCGAGGCCTGAGAAGCGTTGTCGATTGCGCGAGCGCGCTGCCGACGATCTCGCTAAGCGAATGCCATTCCTTGTTCAGATGCACGCCCTCGCTCTGCATCCGCGCCAGGTCCAGCAAGTTGCTGACGAGCCGCTTCAGTTCGTCGGCCTGGACACGGATGGAACGCGCAATATCGTTTCTATCCTCCTCTGGAATATCCTTGGAGCGCTCCAGGGTTTCCGCAAGGCCACGGATTGCCGTGAGCGGCGTTTTGAGGTCGTGGGATACCGCCGAAAGAAGCGCATTGCGCAGCTTTTCCCCCTCCATTCGAACGAGCGTATCTTGGGCAACTTCCACGAAGTGAATGCGCTCAAGCGCAAGGGCTACCGACGAGCAGCACGCGTCGAGCAGGCGGCGGTCGTCGGGATTGTTCGGCAAAGCCGTCCCGTCGGGCAGGATGGCCAGAATTCCCCTCGTTGCCATGGAAGCGCGAAGCGGAAGGTACAACGCCTCCGCCGCATTCAGCGTCTGTGTGCCGGCGCCGGCCTCCTGTGTGTGGTCGAAGGCCCATTGGGCAACCGACAGATCGATCAGCCCATCGTCCTGCGTGGGAAGGAGGCGCTCTTTTCTGTCGGGCACGAGCAGAACCACCTTGGCTCCGAACAATGGCGTGATCGCACCCTGGCATACCGATACGATCTGGTCGAGCTTGATGGCGCTCGACAGTTCCCGCGCGATGCGGGCCAGCGCGGATGCGCGCCGCTCGCCCGCGCGGGCAACCCGCGCTTCGGATCGCAAGCGCGCTGCAAGCTGGCCGATCACCAGCGCCACAGCCAGCATGAGGGCGAATGTGAAAATATACTGGGTATCGGCGACGGTGAACGACAGCGTCGGCTCAACGAAGAAAAAGTTGAAACACCCGACGCTGAACAATGCCGCCCACGCTCCGGCCAGACGCCCGAGACGTATGGCGACGAACACCACCGTCATCAGGAACAGCATGACGATGTTGGAGAGGTCGAAGACCCGAAGCAGCCATGCCGCCACGGTGGTCGTCAGGCCACAGGCGACAGTCGCGACCGCCAACGACCATGCATAGTTCTGCCGCTCGCCGGCGACCTTGCGTTTGACCAACGGTCGAACGCCGTCAACGCCCAGCAGGATCAGCCCGATCTCCGGGTCCGCGCGGGCGATCCGCTCCTGAAGCCGTGGCCTGAAGGCCATATAGCGTCGACCTGACGGGTTCCCGATGATGAGCTTCGTTGCGTTACGCTTGCGGGCGAAGTCCAAAAGCGTCTCGGCAACGTCCTGGCCCGGAACATTGGCGAACTCCGCCCCCGCGCCCTGCGCCGCGAGCGCGATGCTCAACAGCGTTTCACGCGCCTGTTGATCGTCGCCATGATAGGGCTGGTCGACGTGGACCACGATCCATTTGACCTGCAACCGCTGGGCAAGCCGCGCTCCCTCGCGCACCAGTCTTTCCTGCGAACGGTCGGCGCTGACGCACACCATGAGCAGTTCCTGCGTCGGCCAGACCGTTTTGATGGCGTGGGAGACCCGGTAGGTTCGGACATCGGAGTTCACCCGGTCGGCGACCCGGCGAAGCGCCAGCTCGCGCAGGGCGATAAGATTGCCGCGGCGGAAAAAGTTCTGGCGCGCGCGCTCGATCGAGACGGGCAGATAAACCTTGCCGGCATTCAGGCGCGACAACAGGTCGTCCGGAGGCAAATCGACGAGAACGACATCCGTCGCGGCGTCGAATATCCGGTCCGGAACGGTTTCCCTGACGCGGATGCCGATAATGCCGCCGATAATATCGTTGAGGCTGTCCAGGTGCTGGACGTTCAGCGCCGTATAGACGTCGATCCCCGCATCCAGCAGTTCCTCGACATCCTGCCAGCGTTTGGCATGGCGGCTGCCGGCGACATTGGTGTGGGCCAGCTCGTCGACGACAAGAAGCTTGTACCCTGCGGCGAGAGCGCCATCGAGATCGAATTCGGTCGTGGGCCGCCCATTGCCGCTCATCGCCTTGCGGGGCAGCTCGGGAAGGCCGGCCGTCAGCTCTTCGGTGTCCTTGCGCCCGTGGGTTTCGACGATTCCGATCCCCACCGCGACGCCCTCGGCCTGGAGCTGGCGCGCGGCCTGAAGCATGGCGAAGGTCTTTCCCACGCCCGCGCAGGCGCCGAAGAATATCTTCAGCTGCCCGCGTTTGGAGCGATGGGCTTCGCCCTTCACGGCCTCCAGAAGATCGTCGGGATCGGGTCGTTGATCCTTCATCATTCCCCTCCAACCTCGATACCGTCTTCCACTTCCGGTCGGAGAGTTTCCATCAGAAGAATGGGGTCAGCAGAATATCGATCAGCTTTATACCGATAAAGGGAGCTATGATCCCGCCCAATCCGTAGATCAACAGGTTCCTGCTCAACAGGCGCGCCGCCGGCTCTGCCCGATATTTGACGCCTTTCAAGGCGAGCGGAATAAGCACCACGATGATTAGCGCATTGAAGATCACCGCCGCCAGGATTGCGGAGGCCGGACTGTGGAGGCCCATGATGTTGAGGGCCGCCAGAGGCGGGTAGGTCGTGACGAACGCAGCCGGGATGATGGCGAAATATTTCGCCAGGTCGTTGGCGATGCTGAACGTCGTCAAGGCGCCGCGGGTCATGATCATCTGCTTGCCCACCTCGACCACGCGCAGGAGCTTCGTCGGGTTGCTGTCGAGGTCGACCATGTTGCCGGCCTCCTTGGCGGCCTGGGTGCCGCTGTTCATCGCCACGGCAACGTCGGCCTGCGCCAGCGCGGGCGCGTCATTGGTGCCGTCGCCGGTCATGGCGACCAGCCGCCCGTCCGCCTGATATTCGCGGATGAGGCGCAGTTTGTCCTCCGGCGTCGCTTCCGCGAGGTAGTCGTCGACACCGGCCTCGGCCGCGATTGCGGCCGCCGTCAGCTTGTTATCGCCGGTGATCATCACCGTCTTGATGCCCATCGCGCGTAGCTCGGCGAAGCGCTCCTTGATGCCGCCCTTGACGATATCCTTCAGCTCGACGATGCCGAGCACCTTGCCGCCATCGGCGACGACGAGCGGGGTGCTGCCACGCCTGGACACCTCGTCGACGGTCTTGCCGATCTCGCCGGGGAAGACGCCGCCCAGCGATTCGACATGCGCGCGGATGGCGCTCGCCGCGCCCTTGCGGATTTGGCGGCCGTCGATGTTGATGCCGCTCATGCGGGTGTGGGCGCTGAAAGCGATCGCCTCGGCGCCATGCAGTTCGCGGCCGCGCAGGTTGAACTTCTGCTTCGCCAGCACGACGATGGACCGGCCTTCCGGCGTCTCGTCGGCAAGCGAGGCAAGCTGCGCTGCGTCGGCCAGCGTCTGTTCGCTGACCTGTGCGGCTGGAATGAACTGGGCTGCCTCGCGGTTGCCAAGCGTGATGGTTCCGGTCTTGTCGAGCAGGAGCACGTCAACGTCGCCCGCCGCTTCGATGGCGCGGCCGGAGGTGGCGAGCACATTCGCCTTCATCATTCGGCTCATCCCGGCGATGCCGACCGCCGAGAGCAATGCGCCGATGGTCGTCGGGATCAGGCAGACCAACAAGGCGATAAGCACCGTGATGGTGACCACCGAACCGCCACCGGCGACAACGGTGCTGAAGCTGGAGAACGGCAAAAGCGTTACGCACACCAGAAGGAAGATCAGCGTGAGGGCGACCAGCAGGATGGTGAGGGCGATCTCGTTGGGCGTCTTGCCACGCTTGGCCCCTTCGACCATGGCGATCATGCGGTCGAGGAAGGCTTCGCCCGGCCTGGCCGTAACGCGCATGATGATCCAGTCGGACAAAACGCGCGTGCCGCCGGTGACCGAGCAGAAGTC
>DASYCS010000169.1:0-3004 GCA_036500025.1 Mesorhizobium sp.
CACGATGAGGCAATGGGCGTCGGCCAGCCTGCGCAGCATCGAGGAATCCTGAATTCCGAACGGCGTCGCAACAGGCCCGTCCTCCTCTTCGCGCAGCGTCGCGCGGATATAGTCCTGCCGGTGATCGTTGGCGGCCATGGCCGCGCCCAGTTTTGCCGCGCGCAAATCGGCCCGATGCGGGCGGCCGCCGAGCCGGGCAAGCAGGGGCTTCAGGAAAAGTTGTGAGCAGACCAGGCTGGCGACGGGATTGCCGGGAAGGCCGATGCAGCGGATGTTATCCAGCCGGCCCGACATTAGCGGCTTTCCCGGCCGCATCGCCACTTTCCAGAAATCCAGCACCATGCCTTCGCCGGTCAACACGTCATGCACGAGGTCGTGGTCGCCGACCGATGCGCCGCCCAATGTCACCAGCACATCCGCGCCGGCATCGACAGCCTGTCTCATGAGCGCCGCGATGGCTTCCTTGCGGTCGGGCGCGATGCCGAGGTCGAGCGAGCGAGCACCGACGGAATGCGCCACGGCGGCCACGCCATAGGCGTTGGAGGAGATGATCTGGCCGGGGCCAGGTTCGCTGCCCGGCGCCAACAATTCGTCGCCGGTGGCGATGATGGCCACGAGCGGCTGCCTGACGACCTTCAAGCTTGGGTGGTTGGCCGAAGCCGCCAGCGCCAGCGCCGCCGGGTCGAGTTGCCGACCCTTTTCGAGCAGCAGGTCGCCCTTGGCGAAATCCAGCCCGGCGCGGCGGATGTTGATGCCCTTGGCGGCCGGTTGCAACACCTCGATGATGCCGTTGCCGAGGTCGTGGACATTTTCCTGGATGACGACGGTGTCTGCGCCCGCAGGTACGGGTGCGCCGGTGAACAGGCGCACGGTTTCGCCTTGGCCGACACGGCCGGTAAAGCCGCGTCCTGCCGGCGCCGTCCCGACGACGGCTAGCCTGGCCGGAAGGGTGGCGATGTCTTCGGCGCGCACGGCGTAGCCGTCCATTGCGGAAGCATCGAAAGGCGGCTGCGTGCGCAGCGCCATAATCGGCTCGCTCAGCACGCGATCCATGGCTTGCGAAAGCGGCACGCTCTCGCCGGGCAGCGGCTCGACGCCGTCAAGCAGATGTGCGAGGGCTTCGGCGACCGGGATCAGGCCCATCTCAGGTCTCGGCCTTGTAGGCGCCGGATTTGCCGCCGGTCTTTTCGACGAGCCTGACATTCGAGATCACCATGGCGCGGTCCACCGCCTTGGCCATGTCGTAGATGGTCAGGCAGGCAACCGAGGCGGCGGTCAGCGCCTCCATCTCAACCCCGGTCTTGCCGGTAACGCGGGCAAGTGCGGTCACTTTCAAGCCCGGTAAGGCGTGATCCGGCTCGATATCGACGGAAACCTTGGTCAAAAGCAACGGATGGCACAGCGGAATAAGTTCGTGCGCCTTCTTGGCGGCCATGATGCCGGCGATGCGCGCGGTGCCCAGCACATCGCCCTTCTTGGCGTTGCCGTCCAGGATCATCGACAGCGTTTCCGGCCGCATGGTGACGAACCCTTCGGCAATCGCCGTGCGGCTCGTGTCGGCCTTGTCGCCAACGTCGACCATGTGGGCCTCGCCTTGCGCGCCAAGGTGGGTGAGGGCGGGAGCGCCGGCTCTAGGCATGTGCAGCGGCGGAGGCCGTCCCGGTCAAGAGCGTCGCCGTCGCCTGCGCGACGTCTTTCTGCCGCATCAGGCTTTCACCGATCAGGAAGGTGCCGATGCCGCTCTTTTCCAGCCGCTTGCAGTCATCATGAGTGAAAATGCCGCTTTCGCTGACCAGCAGGCGGTCGGCCGGAACCATCGTGGCCAGTCGTTCGGAAACATCGAGATTGGTCTCAAATGTCCGCAAATTTCGGTTGTTGATGCCGATAAGCCGGGAGCGCAGTTTCAGCGCGCGCTCAAGCTCGGCTTCGTCATGCACCTCGATCAGCGCGTCCATGCCGAGCGCGGCGGCGGTTTCTTCCATCTCGTGCGCCATGGCATCGTCCACGCAGGCCATGATGATGAGTATGGCGTCCGCGCCCCAGGCGCGCGCCTGGTGGACCTGATAGGGATCGAACAGGAAATCTTTCCGCAAGGCGGGCAGGGCGACTGCCCCGCGCGCTTGCGTGAGGAACTCAGGCGCGCCCTGAAACGACGGCTCGTCGGTCAGCACGGAAAGACATGCCGCCCCCCCGCTCTGATAGGCTTTGGCCAGCGAAGGCGGATCGAAATCGGCGCGGATCAGGCCCTTGGACGGGCTGGCTTTCTTGATCTCGGCAATCAGGCCGAACAGTCCCGCCTTGCGCTTGGCTTCCAGCGCGGCCAGAAAGCCGCGCGGCGCATCGGCATCCGCCGCCCGCGCCTTGAGTTCGGCCAGCGGCGCGCGCGCCTTGGCGGCGGCGATCTCGTCGCGCTTGTAGGCTTCGATCTTGCGCAATATGTCGGCCATGGCGTTACTCGTTCGAAATCTTTGCCAGTCTGTCCAGCACGGCCAGCGCGCGGCCGCTGTCGATGGCCTGCGCCGCCGCAACCATGCCATCGGTCAGCGTGGTGACCTTGCCGGCAACGATCAGGCCCGCTCCCGCGTTCATCAGCACGGTGTCGCGGAAAGCACCCGGCGCGCCGCCAAGCATGGCGCGCAACGCCTCGGCATTATATCTGGCGTCGCCGCCGTGCAAATCCTGCTTGTTCCAGCGTTTCAAGCCGACGGATTCGGGTGTAAGGGTGAAGTTGCTGATCTTTCCGCCGATCAGTTCCGCCACCTGCGTTTCGCCGGTCGTGGTGATCTCGTCATAGCCGTCGCCATGGACGACCCAGACATGCTCGGAGCCGAGCGCCTTCAGCGTTTCGGCGACAGGCACCACCCATTCGGGCGAGAACACGCCGACCAGTTGCCGGGTGACGCCTGCCGGATTGGAAAGCGGTCCGAGTATATTGAAGATGGTGCGGGTGCCGAGTTCCACGCGGGTCGGCCCGACATGCTTCATGGCCGGATGATGGGATGGC
>DASYCS010000170.1:0-11791 GCA_036500025.1 Mesorhizobium sp.
GAAATGCGGATAAGCCGGGTGACGTCGAGGCCGAGAGAGCCGAGAATATTCCTCACCTCGCGGTTCTTGCCTTCACGCAGCGCCAGCGTCAGCCAGGCATTCGATCCCTGCTCGCGGTCCAGCGTCGCCTCGATCGCGCCATAAAACACGCCATCGACGGCAATGCCCTCGCGCAGGCCGGTCAGCGCGCTTTCCTCGACCTTGCCGTGGACGCGGACGCGGTAGCGCCGCAGCCAGCCGGTCGCGGGCAGTTCCAGCACGCGCGAAAGGCCGCCGTCATTGGTAAGAAGCAGCAGGCCCTCCGTATTGATGTCGAGCCGCCCGATGGTCATCAGGCGCGGCAGGTCGGCGGGCAGCACGTCGAAAACCGTCTTGCGGCCTTCCGGATCGCGGTTGGTGGTGACGACGCCAGCCGGCTTGTGGAACAAAAACAGGCGCGTGCGTTCTATCGGTGGAATTTCCATTCCATCGAGATGGATGATGTCACCCGGCATCACGTTGAAAGCCGGGGACGCCAGCACCTTGCCGTTGACCTTGACGCGGCCTGCCTCGATCAGCTCCTCGGCATCGCGGCGGGAGGCCAGGCCGGCGCGCGCCAGCCGCTTGGCGATGCGTTCGCCCGCCTCTTCAGCGGCATCCGCAGGACGTGGGCGCGGCTTGAAACCGCTCGATGAGCCACCCGACTGGCCGGACCTGCCTGAATCGCGGCCAAAACCCGGCGCATCATCGCGCTTGGGTCGGTCAAAGCGCCTTTCGCCGCGTTCGCCCTCGGCCGCTGCGGGGCGGTCGCCGCGCGGCGCATAAGGCTTGCGCGGGCCATCGCGCTTGACGAACGGCTTTCCTTCGGGACGCGGACCCTTGTTGAACGTGCGCTCGCCGCGCGGCGCCTCGCCGGGTTCGCGAGGCTTATATTCACGCTTGAATTCCGATCGCGGACGTTCGGCTTCCCCGCCCCCGCGTGGGGCGAAATCCCGTTTAGGACGCTCGCCATCTGCGGCAGCCGGGCGGTCGCCACGCGGCGCGTAGGGTTTGTTCGGGCCATCGCGCTTGACGAACGGCTTCTTCGCACCGAAGGCCGGCTTGCCGCCGGGCTTCCTGTCTTGCGCCGCTCCAGCGGAGCGGGCACGAGGGCCAGCCGGTTTCGGGCCGCTCTTGCGCGGATATTTCTTGTCGTTGTCGTCCATTGTGGCCTTTGCTCGTTTGCGCGGGTAGTAACAGGATAGCGGCCAAGTGGCGAGGATATAAGTGCCAGAAGGACGACCGGAATGGAAACCCGCGTGAAGCGGCCTGACTTCATGGCCCTGGCATTGGGCGAAGCCCGCGCCGCGGCTTTGCGCGGCGAGGTGCCGGTGGGGGCTGTCGTGGTGCTTGACGGCGCGGTAATCGCTGCCGCCGGCAACCGCACGCGTGAACTGTCAGACCCGACGGCACATGCCGAAATGCTGGCGATACGGCGGGCCTGCGCGACACTTGCCAGTGAAAGGCTGACGGGCTGCGATCTCTATGTGACGCTGGAGCCGTGCGCCATGTGCGCCGGCGCCATCTCGTTTGCGCGGCTGCGCCGCCTCTATTTCGGCGCGGGTGACGAGAAAGGCGGGGCCGTCGTCAGCGGGCCACGCTTCTTTGCGTCGCCCACCTGCCATCACGCACCCGATGTCTATCCGGGCATGGCCGAAACAGAATCAGCAATCATCCTGCGTGATTTCTTTGCCGAGCGGCGCGAGCCGTGAGCGCAACCCGCCGGGAAAAAGCTCCGGACTACAAAGCTGCGAACTACCAGGGCAGCCAGTCGAACATGCCCTTCTTGCCGCCCTTGGCGGCGGCTTCCTTCTTGAGGCGGCGTTCCTTTTTGTATTCATCCTCGCCAATATCGCCTTGAGGCGCGGTGCTGGCGGCGACCCGGTAGTCCACCGGCGGCTCCGACAGGTATTTTCGCGTGGTCGGATCGCCCTGCTTCTGTTCCTGCAAGCGCTTGGATATCTCAGCGCGGCGCGCGGCGGTGCCCTCGCCTGAATCTTCAGGCGTCCAGGCCGGCGCGCGGTCATGGCCCAACTGGGCGACCTTGTAGTTGTCGGCCGTTGGAACCGCATTGGGATCGTCGTCAACGATCTGGGCCTGGTAATTCGGATCGTCCTGGTGCGCGGTGGCATCCGCGCGCAGGCGGGCGCGGCGCTGTTCGGGCGATTCCGGCCATTCGTTGCTGGCGGTCTGGGTAATGCTGTCCTGCGGAACCGGCAGCGCTTCCTTCTGGCCGGCGGCCGGCTTGACCAGCGCGGGGCGTGGCTTGTAGTCGATATGCTCTTTCTTTTGCGGAGCGAACGAAAAGGCGCTGCTCAGATCATCGGCAAGCTGCTCGCTGGACGTCTTATCGGTGCCGTAGGTCGGGGAACTCATGCAGCCCGACAGCGCCAGTGCGGACACCACAAGCGGCGCCAGCAGCATCAGGCGCGCATGATGTCTCTCGGTCATGCCAAAAAGTCCCACTTCACAAACCTCTGATTGCTTGCCGCCTTCTGACCGCTGCCAGAAGGTCCGGACTACCCGTCCCGCTCACTGTACGGAGAATCCGGCGACAATTTGTCTTACGGAGTTTTGCGCTTTTACCTCAACCGCTCGTTAAGGGCAACGCGCCGGCGAACCAATTGCCCGGCGCGTTGCATTTGCGCTTCCGTTACAGGCGGCCGAGCGCCTTCAGTTCGTGCAGCACGGCCGCGTCGCGCGCCGAGACATCGGGAAACTCCGGGTCGCTGCCAAGATCGGCGATGTAGCGCCACGAACGAGCGCATTTGCGCAGGCCGCGATCTTCCGCCTTGTCGACCGTCACGGCGACGCCCTTCACGTCTTCCAGCGCGAAAGCCCCGGAAGGCGGCGCGCCATGCGCGATTTCGAGATCGCTGGTGATCGCCATCTCGGCCATGTCGACATCGGCGATGGCGGCCTCCAAAGCCTGATCGTTGAGATAGACGACCGGAACCGCCTCAAGCGAGGAGCCGATGACCTTTTGCGCGCGCGCAATTTCCAGCGCGCCGGTGACGACGCGGCGCACCTGGCGCACCTTGCGCCACTTTTCCGCCAGTTCCTCGTCGCGCCACTCCGCTGGAATGGCGGGGAACTGCTCCAGATGCACGGAAACCGCGCCGGGGTGCCGGTCGGCCCAGGCTTCTTCCGTGGTGAAGGGCAGCATCGGCGCCAGCCATTTGACGATCGCGTCGAACAGATGGCGCACCACCTGCACCGAAGCCTTGCGCTTCACGCTCGACGGCCCTTCGCAATAAAGCGCATCCTTGCGGATATCGAAATAAAAGGCCGAAAGCTCGACCACCATGAAGTCGAGCAAAGCGCGGGTGATGCGCTTGAACTCAAACGCATCGTAGCCGGAACGCACCAGCTCATCCATTTCTGCAAGCCGGTGCAGCATCAGCCGCTCCAACTCCGGCATGTCGCGCAGCGGCACTTCCTCGCCATCGTCATGGGCAAGCGTGCCCAGCATCCAGCGGATGGTGTTGCGCAACTTGCGATAAGCGTCGATGTTGGTCTGAAGCACGTTCTTGCCGAGGCGCTGGTCCTCCCAGTAGTCGGTCGTCATCACCCACAGGCGTAGTATATCGGCGCCGGACTGCTTCATCACATCTTGCGGAACGACCGTATTGCCGAGCGATTTCGACATTTTGCGGCCCTCCTCATCTATGGTGAAACCATGGGTGACGACGGTGTCGTAAGGCGCGCGGCCACGCGTGCCGCAGCTTTCGAGCAGCGAGGAATGAAACCAGCCGCGATGCTGGTCCGAGCCTTCCAGATAGACGTCGGCCGGCCATTTCAGGTCTGGGCGGTCTTCCAGCGTGAAGGCATGCGTGCAGCCGGAATCGAACCAGACATCGAGAATGTCGGTGACTTTCTTCCAGGATTCATCGGCGCGGCCGCCGAGGAAGCGCTCGCGGGCGCCTTCGGCAAACCAGGCGTCCGCGCCTTCCTTCTCAAACGCCTCGGTGATGCGGGCATTGACCGCTTCATCCTTCAGCACATTGCCATCGGCATCGGCGAAGATAGCGATCGGCACGCCCCAGGCGCGCTGACGCGAAAGCACCCAGTCCGGGCGCTCCTCGATCATGGCGCGGATACGGTTCTGGCCGGCGGGGGGCACGAAGCGGGTATCGTCGATGGCCTTCAGCGCGCGGCTGCGCAGGGTCGTGCCATCGGCGAGGTCCTTGTCCATGTAGATGAACCACTGCGGCGTGTTGCGGAAGATGACCGGTTTCTTCGAGCGCCACGAATGCGGATAGCTGTGCTTCAGGCGGCTGCGCGCAAACAGCGCGTTGCGTTTGATCAGTTCGTCGATCACCGCCTGGTTGGCATTGCCCTTCTTGCCGTTGTCGTCGATGACGCGCGCCGCGCCGCCCTCGCGGTCCGGCCCGAAGCCCGGCGCGTCCTTGGTCAGGTAGCCGGCATCGTCGACGGTGAAGGGAATGGCGGTATCGACGCCGCGTTTGCGCAATTCGGGCGCAGCATCCATCCAGGCATCGAAATCCTCGCGGCCATGGCCGGGCGCGGTATGCACGAAACCGGTGCCGGCATCGTCGGTGACGTGATCGCCGGCAAGCATGGGAACGGGAAATTCATAACCGCCGCCGAGGCCCTTGAGCGGGTGTGAAAGCGTAAGACCTTCAAGCTCTTGCGCCGAAACGCTGCGCAGGAGCCTCATGGTCACCTTCGCCTTTTCGGAGGCCGCCTCGACCAGGGCGTCCGCGAAAACGAGCTTTTCGCCAGGCTGCGGTCCAAAAGTGTTTTCAGCGGCCGTAACCTCGTAAAGCCCGTAATTAATGCGTGGCGAGAAATTGACCGCGCGGTTGCCCGGAATGGTCCATGGCGTCGTCGTCCAGATGACGACATGAGCGTCCGCAAGGCTGGCATCGCCCGCCACCGGGAACTTCACGTAGATCGTGTCGCTCTCGTAATCCTGGTATTCGACCTCGGCCTCGGCCAGCGCGGTGCGCTCGACCACGCTCCACATCACCGGCTTGGAGCCGCGATAGAGCTGGTCCGACATGGCGAATTTCAACAGTTCGCCGGCGATGCGCGCCTCGGCGTGGAAAGCCATGGTCGCGTACGGGTTCTTGAAGTCGCCGATGACGCCCAGCCGCTGGAATTCCGCGCCCTGTACGCCGATCCAGTGGGCGGCGAATTCGCGGCATTCCTGGCGGAACTCGTTGACCGGAACCTCGTCCTTGTTCTTGCCCTTGGCGCGGTACTGCTCCTCGATCTTCCATTCGATCGGCAGGCCGTGGCAATCCCAGCCCGGCACATAATTGGCATCGTAACCGCGCATCTGGAACGAGCGCGTGATGACATCCTTCAGGATCTTGTTGAGCGCATGGCCGATATGGATGTTGCCGTTGGCATAGGGCGGGCCGTCATGCAGCACATATTTGGTGCGGCCCTTGGCGTCTTCGCGCAGCTTTGAATAAAGGTCCATGTCCTGCCAGCGCTTCACCAACAGCGGCTCCTTTTCAGGCAGGCCGGCGCGCATGGGAAACTCCGTCTGCGGCAAATAAAGCGTCTTGGAATAATCGATCGTTTCAGCGGTATCGGTCATTGGTCTGCCCGTGGTCTGCCATGTGCATTGCCCGTCGGCAAAAGCCTCGGGCGTTGAACTATCATGATATGGAAAAAGCGCGAGGGGTCTGCGCAAAAACCCGGCGGCTCCGGCGGCCTTCAGGCCACCCAGAACACCGGGCAGGTAATTCGTATCGCGAAAGCGCGCGTCATGATGGCGCTTCTAGCGGATCGAGCAGCGGGAATAAAGCTTTTCCTGCCGCCGCCACTACATCGTGAAATCGAAACGATAGGTGGTGGAAAGGCCGAACATGAACTGGTTCTTGTCGCCGCGTTCCCTGACCAGGCTGGAATCGGCGGCAGGTCCGGTCAGCCTGGAATATTCGCCGAACAGGCTGGCGGTGATCGGATCGGTGACCTTCCAGGTGACAGCGCCGCCGACGCCGGCGGATTTCAGGCCGCCGCCGGGATCGTACTGGCTAAGACCGGAAGCAGCGGATTCGGTCGCATCGACGCCGTAATAGGCATCGAAATAGCTGGCCGATGCGAAGGAAAGGCGTGGGCCGCCCGACAGCCGGACTGTCGGCGTGACGTCATAAAACGCGTCCGCCGTTACATCGGCCACGACGCCGTGATGCGAGCGGATGCCTTGCCGCACTTCGCCGCGCACCCGCAGCCAATCGGTTGGATAAAACTCGGCGAAGCCGCCGATTTCACCACCCCAGCGCACCGGGTCCAGCCCCTTCAATTCATCGGCGTCGTTGTCGCGGCCGAAAATGAACTTTCCAACCAGGCCGGCGCGCACGCCGCCATTGTCGAACAGCGAAAGCGAAATATTGTCGTTACGGGAAGAAAACCGCGTCTCGTTTCCGGCCTTGCCCAGCGAAACCAGGGGTGCGGCGCTGAACAAATATTTGCTGCCGCCCTCGAAGTTGGGCGCAACGATGCCGGAAGCGCCAAGGCTCAGATACCAGTCGCCGGACAGCCAGCCGAACGCGCCGTCGGCCGCTTTGGCCGCAACAGGGGCGACGGCAACAGAAGCGGCCAGCGCCGCCGAAAACAGGGAAACCAAACGCATCGCCACTCCGTACACGCACTGCAACTCACGGTCGATCAGCATTGAGGCAAAGGTGGTAAAGTTTGATTTAAACCTGCAATAAGTCGACGGTCGCCGCCCGCTGGACCAAAGCGGCGGTTGCGATTATCAATTCACATGCCTTGGCGATCGGCGTCGGGCGAGAAGGAGGCTACGATGACACTCAGCGGCGATACCCTGAAAGACGCCATCGGGCATACGCGCGCCAAATGGGGCTGGTTCGTCGCGCTGGGCGTGCTCCTGCTCATCTTCGGCGGAATTGCCTTCGGCAACCTGTTCGTCGCCACGGTTGCTTCCGTCTATGTCATCGGCTGGCTGATGCTGATGGCCGGCGCGGTCGAGATCATCCACGCGTTCTGCGTGAAGTCGTGGGGCCGGTTCTTCTATTGGCTGTTCAGCGGCCTGCTCTATGCCGTTGCCGGCTTCTTTGCCTTCGATAATCCGCTGCTTGCCTCGGCGGTGCTGACATTCCTGCTGGCAATCGCGCTCATCGCCTCCGGTTTGCTGCGAGTATGGGTCGCGTATCAGCATCGGGCGGAAAAGGGATCGGGCTGGATCATCACCGCCGGCATCGTCACGGCGCTGGCCGGCCTTGTCATCGCCATGGGCTGGCCGGTCAACAGCCTGTGGGTGCTCGGGCTGTTCCTGGCCATCGATCTTGTCTTCCAGGGCTGGACTTTTATCGCCTTCGGCCTGGCATTGAAGAAATAGAGGTCAATCAAAAAGCGATGGCGGCGTCGAGTTCCGACAGGGGCTTGACGCCGGCCAGCAGCGCCCGCGCCTCCGCCTCGTCGCGCTTCATCTGGACGACGAGTGCTTCCAGACCGTCGAATTTTATCTCGCCGCGCAGATAGGCGAAGAACGATACGTCACAGACCTCGCCATAGAGATCGCCGGTGAAGTCGAACACGAACGTTTCCAGCAACGGCGCGCCGTCGTCATCGACGGTCGGGCGGCGGCCATAGCTGGCAACCCCATCGTAAAGCGTGCCGTCGGCGCGGCGAAAGCGCACTGCATAAATGCCTTCCTTCAGCGTGGATTCGGGCGAAAGCCTTATGTTGGCGGTTGGGAAGCCGAGCGTGCGGCCAAGCTTTTCGCCACCGACAATCTCGCCTTCCACGGTGTAGCGGTAGCCGAGCAGGCCGGCGGCCTGCGCCGGATCGCCTTCCGATAGCAGCGCACGGACCCGGCTTGACGATACCACTTCGGCGCCCTCGTCACGAAAAGCATCGACCAGCGTGACGCCGAAACCATGCCGTTTACCGGCCTCGATCAGATAGGCCGGCCCGCCTTGCCTATCCTTGCCGAAGTGGAAGTTGAAGCCGGTCACGACATGGCTGATGCCGAGGTTGCGTTCCAGCACTTCCGTCACGAATGCCTGCGCCGACAGCCCTGAGAATTCGCGCGTGAACGGCTGCTCGACCAAGGCGGAAAAGCCGAGCTTGGACAGCAGCTTCGCCTTCATTGACGGTGGCGTCAGGATGAACAGCGGCACATCGGGCCGAAAAACCTTTCGCGGGTGCGGTTCGAAAGTCAGCGCCAATGCAGGAACGCCGAGCCGATGCGCTTGCGCCAATGCGCGGTCAAGAACCGCCTGATGACCGCGATGCACGCCGTCGAAATTGCCGATCGCCACAACGCCGCCGCGCAGCCGGTCCGGTAGCGGCGTCGAACCTGGGAAACGCTCGCAGGGCGTCGCCATGGCAGCCTCTACCGCAGTTTCGGCATGGTCGCGACAGGCCGGTAGCCGTGCTTGTCGAGAAAAGCCGCCAGCATTGCCGCATCGGGGTTCGATGCGTCGCCATGCTCGCCTGCGTGAATGCCGCCGGAAATATAGAGCGCGTCGATACCATTGTCGGAAGCGCCCTTGATGTCGGTCATCATGCCGTCGCCGATAGCCAGGACTTCGCTACGCGCCACTTCGCGGCCAAGCACCGATGCCGCCGCCTTCAGCGCGGCCGCATAAATCGAGGCATGCGGCTTGCCGGCGATCAACGTGCGACCGCCCAGTTGGGCATAGTCACGCGCGAGCGAACCGGCGCACCAGATCATTTGCTCGCCGCGCTCCACGATAATGTCCGGGTTGGCGCAGATGAACGGCAAATCCCTGGCGCGCAGGCGCGTCAACAGTTCCTTGTAATCTTCCGGCGTATCGACTTCGTCATCGAACAATCCGGTGCAAACCACTGCATTGGCTTCGAAATCCTCGACCAGTTCAACATCCAGGCCTTCGAAGATGGGATGGTCGCGTTCGGGGCCGAGATGGAATATCCGTCGCGGAACGGATGCGATCAAATCCCGCGTCACGTCGCCGGAAGTGACCACGCGATCCCATGCCGTATCCGGCACGCCAAGCGCGCGAAGCTGCGCCTCGACGCCTTCATGCGGGCGTGGTGAATTGGTGACCAAAACGACGGCCAGTCCGCTCGCCCGGATCGCCGACAACGCCTGGGCGGCGTCGGAAAAGGCGACCACGCCATTGTGAACGACACCCCAGACATCGCAGAATATCGCGGCGTAGCGCCGTTCCAGCTCAACGAGCGAGGATATCGTGACTGGTGGATTTGCCATACCGCCCCAAATCTGGACATGGCCGCCGACGGGCGGCCCGACGGCCCGGATTAACCGAACGCAACCGCCCTGTCACCAGCTTTCACGGGCGATCTTTCCGCCAGGCCGCCCTGCGCCGGCGGCAACCGCTCCGTGCCGGCCGGGCATGGTTAACGCGCCTTGAAACGGCCTTGGCATTTTGAAGTTTCATTAGGAACCTGAAATTTAACGATTTGTGGCATCGTCGGGCCTTATGAAGGGGTCCTGCCCAGGGGTTACAACGCAATGATCCGCAAATTCTTGAATGACAGAAGCGGCAACTATGCCTTGATGACGGTTATCACGATGGTGCCGTTGATGGGCGCGCTGGCGCTGGGCATCGACTACACCGACCTGACGCGCCAGCGGCAGGACACGATCAACGCGCTGGATGCCGCTGGCCTCGCGACTGCCCGTCGCCTCACGGAAGGCGCCACCGACCAGCAGGCCATCGACTACGCCAACCAGTTCTTCCGGGCAAACCTCAAGATTGCGGATGCGGACGACGCAACGCTTGCTGTTCTTCTGCCCAGCGCCAATACCGGCGGCGGTACGCTAAAGCTTACCGCCCAGATGACGTTCCAGCCTTATTTTCTTCCCGTGGCTTCGTGGCTGATCGGCAAAAGCTCCGGCTCCACCAACATCAACTTCAACGCGGTGTCGGAAGTACGCCTCAAGAACACGCTGGAAGTAGCGCTCGTGCTCGATAATTCGGGTTCGATGCTCGATCCGGGCAAGGATTCGTCCAAGGTCCGGTTCGACCTTCTCAAGGATGCCGCCACGCAGCTCGTCGATCAGCTCGCTGGTCAGGCCAAACAGATGAAGCAAATCCAGAAACCGGTTCAGTTCAGCCTCGTTCCATTTGCGGCCTCGGTCAACGTAGGCCCCGACAACGCGACCGAGTCCTGGATGGATACGACTGGTGTCTCTCCGATTCACCACGAAAACCTCGACTGGAGCACGCTGAGCAAGACCTTAAATGCCCAGAAATATGCCGAGAAAGACAAAAGCACGGGTATTTGGTATGCGCGCGGCACTTCTTGGGATGCAACGCAAAAGGACAAGCCACTTACCCGCTTTTCCTTATACAATTTGATGCAGCGCGTTTCAAAGATCAGCAACAAAGGTGTCTACACCTACGACACGGTAGCCTCGTGGGGCGGCTGCGTTGAGGCGAGGCCCTCACCTTATGATGTCGACGACACTCCGGCTTCAACGGGAACGCCTGCAACGATGTTCGTGCCCATGTTCGCTCCGGATGAAACCGATAGCAGCAGCGGCGGCAGGCCGGCCAATAATAACTGGCACCTGGACGCCAATCCGAAATCAAACCAAAGCGACCTGGTTCTCCAGAAGTATGTGCCCAAATACTTCAATTCCGGCACGTCGGTGACGCGAGCGTATGGGATGGATGAAGGTCCCAATATGAGTTGCAGCACGACTGCGATTACACCGCTTACCGATGTCTCGACGCCAGATGGCCTCACTGTCATAACGAAGGCTATCGACAATATGGTCGCCGACGGCGCAACGAACGTGCCGGAGGGGATGGCATGGGGCTGGAGGACGCTTTCCAGCGCGGCGCCCTTCACGGGCGGTCGTTCGGAAGTCGGCAAGGGCAACGACAAGGTGCTGATCGTGCTGACCGACGGCGCAAACACCTATTACACGCCGGATTCGGTGCAGGGTCAGAGCTACTCTGGTTCCGGTTATACCTCCGGCGCAAACGATCTTGCCGGTAACAAGTCCATCTACTCAGCGCTCGGCTATGCAGCGAAAGCTGCTGACAGCATCTATAGTTATGGCCGCATATTCCTGGGAACCAGCAGCAGCGTCAGCAAAACGACCTATACGAACGCCAACTACACCAAGGCGATGAACGAGCATTTTACAACGTTGTGCAACAACGCGAAGGCCAACAACCTGATCGTCATGACGATTGCCCTGGACCTCGACAAAACGAAGTCGGCGGACCTGACGCAAATGAACGCGCTGAAGGCGTGCGCCTCGGATTCCCGCGTTCGCAGAGATGAAACCGATCCGACCAAGCCGGCGAAGCTTTTCTGGAATTCGACGGGCAAGACCCTGTCCGACGACTTCAAGCAAATCGGCAATGAATTGTCCAACTTGCGTATCGTCAGCTAAGACACAAGGTGCCCGGAACGCAGCCGTTCCGGGCATTGGCTTTCGCCTTGCCTACCGGCCTCACATCGGTCGCGGCCGTTCCGGCTCGACAAGCTTGCGGTACAGGTGCCAGGTGGCGTGGCCGAGCACCGGCATGACGACCGCCAGCCCCGCGAAAAGCGGCAGCGAGCCGAGGCCCAGCAGAAACGCCACCATTATTCCCCACAAGGCCATCTGCACCGGATTGGCCATCACCGCGCGGGCTGAGGTTTCGATTGCCGCTACCGCGCCGACATCACGGTCGAGCAGCAGCGGAAAGGCGACCACGGTGGTGGCCAGCGCGATCACCGCAAAGACAAAGCCGACGGCATTGCCGGCGATAATCAGCGTCCAACCCCGGTCAGTCGTCAGCACTTCGTGCAGGAATGCAGT
>DASYCS010000171.1:0-4210 GCA_036500025.1 Mesorhizobium sp.
CAATACCCCAACTGGATAGCTTTTTGCGTTGGCCAATCGCCGTCATACTCCACTCCCAAGCGCGCCGGGCTGGACCTTGAAGCGGCTCGGGACGGGCGAATATGGCATTCATCTCAAAAACACTGGAAGCGGACTCGGCCAGCAACAGCTACCGGTCCGGCCGCATTCGCCTGTTCAACGACATCGTTGCGACCGTGCTGGCGCGCAAGGACCGGTGCCGCGTGCTCGATGTCGGCGGCACCCATGCCTACTGGACAGCGTTCGGCCAGGCCATCGACTGGTCGCGCGTCGAGGTGACGCTCCTGAACCTCGAACATATCGACATGCCCCGTTCGGCGGGCATCGATCAGGTGGTCGGCGACGCCACCGACATGCGCGAATTCGACGACGACAGCTTCGACATCGTTCATTCCAACTCGGTTATCGAGCATGTCGGCCTGTGGAGTTCGATGGAAGCGATGGCCGGCGAGATCCGCCGCCTGGCGCCGGCCTATTTCGTGCAGACGCCTTCGTTCTGGTTCCCGGTCGAGGCGCATTCGCGAACGCCGTTTTTCCACTTCCTGCCGGAACCGCTGCGCGTCGCGCTGATCATGCGGCGCAAGCTTGGCTATTGGGAGAAAGCCGCTGACATAGGCGAGGCGACGCGCACCGCCCACAGCGCCATCCTGCTACACAAAAGCCAGATGCGCCATCTGTTCCCCGATGCCGGGATCGTCGTCGAAAAGGCCTATGGCTTCAGCAAATCCTATATCGCGATCCGCAAGAACCCGCCGCAGCACTGACGAGATCGCGGCAGGCGGACGCTCAGCTGCCGAAATGCCCGATGAACTGCCGGAAAGCCGGCGAAGCGCCTTTGCCGAACATTTCGTCGGGCGAGCCGGCGCTTTCGATCAGCCCTTCCTTCATGAAGACGACGCGGCTGGAGACATTGCGCGCGAAGCTCATCTCGTGGGTGACCACCAGCATGGTCGTGCCGTCTTCGGCCAGTGCGCGCATCACGCGCAGCACTTCTCCGACCAGTTCGGGATCGAGCGCCGAGGTCGGTTCGTCGAAAAGCATCACCTTGGGCTTCATGGCGAGCGCGCGCGCGATTGCCGCGCGCTGCTGCTGGCCCCCCGAAAGATGTGCCGGATAGGCGTTTGCCTTGTCGCCGATGCCGACCTTTTCCAGCAGCGCCTCTGCCTCGGCCACGCATTCGGCGCGCGGCCGCTTCAGCACATGCACCGGCCCCTCGATGACATTTTGCAGGATGGTCATATGCGACCACAGATTGAACGACTGGAACACCATGCCGAGTTCGGAGCGAATGTGGTCGACCTGCTTCTGACTGGCAGGGCGGTTACGGCCGGCTTTCTGCGCCATCCGGATTTGCTCGCCATCCACCCAGATCTCGCCGGCATCCGCGATCTCAAGCAGGTTGATGCAGCGCAGGAAGGTCGACTTGCCGGACCCGCTCGACCCGAGCACCGAAATGACATCGCCATCCTTCGCTTCCAGCGAAATGCCGCGCAGCACCTCGTGGGTGCCGAAGCTCTTGCGGATGTCGCGAACCGAAAGACGGGTTACATCGGGCATGAACGCTCCATTCGTTTCTCACGCCTTCCTTGCCGGCGGCGCGGCGCGCCGATGGCGGGAGAGTGCATATTCGAGCAGGGCCATGCCCTGCAAGACGATGAAGTTGAGGATGAGATAGATCAGCGCCGCGCACAAAAACACTTCCATCGTGCGGTAGGTATGTGAAATCAGCCGCTGGGCGACGCCGGTGACCTCCCATACCGTGACCAGGCTCGCCAGCGATGTCGATTTCATCATCAGCACCACCTCGGTCGAATAGGCGGGCAGCGCGAAGCGAAAGGCGATCGGCGCGATGATCCGGCGCACCAGCAGGAAGCCGGACATGCCGATGGAACGCGCCGCCTCGATCTCGCGCGGCGGAACCGAGCGGATGCCGCCGCGAAAGATTTCCGCCGAATAGCCCGCAGTGCACAGCGCCAGCGACAGCACGGCACAGACGAACGGCTCGCGCAGCAGCGGCCACAACGGCCCGTTGCGGATGAAGCCGAATTGCGCCAGGCCGTAGAACAGCAGGAACATCTGGATCAGCAGCGGCGAGCCGCGAAACACGAAGATGTAGGCCTTGGCGAAAGCCGCCAGATAGCGGTTGCCGCCGACGCGCATCCACACGATCATCAGCGCCAGCAGGCAGCCGGCGGTGACGGAAAGCGCAAACAGCGCCAGCGTCATCGGCAGCGCCTGGATGAGCGTGAGCATGGTCGAGGAGAGGAAGGCGAAATCCATGGCCGCTCCTCAGACCTGGCCCATTGCCGACGGCATCGACCGGTTGGCGCGCCGTTCCGCCCGGTTGAACAACTGGTCGGAAAGGCTGGTGAGGACGAGATAGAGCGCGCCGCCAACGATGAAGAACAGGAAATATTGCCGCGTCGAACCGGCCGCGACCTGGCTGGTCCGCATCAGCTCGGCAAGCCCGGTCACCGAGATCAGCGCCGAATCCTTCAGGCTCAACTGCCAGACATTGCCGATGCCCGGCAGCGCGTAGCGCAGTACTTGCGGCATGATGATGCGGCGCAAACGCAAGCCATGGTTCATGCCGATGGCCGACGCCGCCTCCAGCTCGCCCTTCGAAATGGCGAGATAGGCGCCGCGAAAGACTTCCGCCTGGTAGGAACCGGAAATGATGCCGACGGCAAGCGCGCCGGCGGCGAAGGACGGCAGGCCGAGGAACCCCTCATAGCCCAGCGACTGCCCGATGGCGGTGATGGCAGAGGAGCCACCGAAATAGATCAGATAGATGATCAGCAGTTCAGGCACGCCGCGAAAAACGGTGGTGTAGATGCTGCCCAGCGTCACCAAAAAGAAATTGCCCGACAGCTTTGCCGAAGCGACGATGGTGCCGATAACCGCGCCGATAACCAACGCCACCGCCGTTACGGCCAGCGTCACGCCGGTCGCCACCAGAAGCAGCGCACCCCATCCGGTAGAGCCAAAGCCAAGCAGTTCCAACATCGACATTGCAGAGCTTTCCCGCCGCGCAGCGCGTCAACGCCATGGAAGAATAGCATGGGTCCCCCGTTGCGAAAGCGGGAAACCCGGATTCCAAAGCCTTATCTCAGGCCCCTGTTCGAAGACGGGCGCCGCCGGCGCAGGGTCGGCGGGGTCCGTCCAGGATTCATGTCCAGGATTTATTTCGGGGACACGTCGGTCTTGAACCACTTCATCGACAGCGTCTTGACGGTGCCGTCATCCAGCGCCGACTTGATCGCCGCGCTGAACATGTCGCGCAGGTCGGTGTCGGCCTTGCGCACGCCAAGGCCTTCGCCCGCGCCCCAGATCGGCCCGACGATTTCCGGCCCGGTGAAGGCCAGCGCGCCCTTGGCCGCCTCGAAGGCGCTTTCGAAATAAACGCCATCGTCGAAGCCGAGGTCGATGCGGCCGTTCTGTAGATCGAGGTCGCGGTCGGCGCCGGTCTTGTATTCGCGCACCGTGGCGGTGTCGCCGAAATTGTCATAGACGAACTTGGCGTAGACGGTGGCCGCCTGGATACCGATGGTCTTGCCCTTGAAGGCCTCCTTCAGCGCATCGATTTCCTTCACGCCGGTCTGGCCGACATCCATTTTCACGCTGGTGCCGGTGCCGGCGGCATTGGCCAGCGGGCTGTCCTTGGCGGTGGCGAAGGCAGCCGGCGTCGCCGCATAGGGAACGGTGAAATCGATGACCTGCTTGCGCTCGTCGGTGATCGACAGCGCATCCATGATGATGTCGAACTTGCCGGCATTCAGCGCCGGGATCATGCCGTCCCAGTCGGAAGCCACCAGCGTGCATTCGACCTTGGCGCGTTCGCACAGCACCTTGGCGAGTTCCGGCTCGAAGCCGCCGAGCGTGCCGTCGGAATTGGTCATGTTCCATGGCGCATACGCGCCTTCGAGCGTGATCGTCACCTTCTTCCAGTCCTTGGCCATCGCTGGCGCGGCAAAGCTGGACAGCGCGAGCGCGCCGGTCAGAAGAATTGTCTGGATTTTCATTGGTCTCTCCTCCGAAGCTGTAGCTGGCCCTTGGCCACATAGGGTCCGATCTTGAAGTCGGCTTGCCCGCGCCGGACCGGCCCCGTGCCGACCTCGTTTCGGGTTATTATACAAGGTGATATGGGGGCAGCCTGCGCTGTGCAAGCGAAAAGTCGGTCGCTCCGCGAGCA
>DASYCS010000172.1:0-15443 GCA_036500025.1 Mesorhizobium sp.
GATCTTCTGGCCGATCTCGTTGGCAAGCGCGCTGTATACGCTGGGGCGCGTTTCCCCTGGCGCGCGTCTGCTGCGCGCCTTGCCCGTACTGGCTTTCCCGACCGCCATGCTGCCTCTTTGCCTGGAAATGGAGGCTACAGGCCTATGCAACCGAAAGCGACCCCCAAGCGGCGCCCCGAAACTGCCAACATCGTAAGCCCCCGGCGGCCGTTCAACACCCTCGCAGGCGTTGACCGAATTCAACTCCCGAACCGGAAGAGCAACGGCCCGCAACCGCTTGTCTGGAATCGCGAATCCCTGCGGGTCGGCACCGGCCCCGTTTTCCGGGAAGGGTGGCGAACGGCAAGGCCGCCAGCACTTCTCAGGCGCGGGAAATTTCTTCCAGATACCAGTCGATATAGCGCAGCTCATTATATTCCATCGGGGCGATCGGCCCCGGCACGAAATAATGAGAGCGCACGCCGCGCGCCGTATGCTCGATGATCTTCTTGTCTTCCTCGGTGGTTACCGTCCACAGCCAGGTGAGCTTTTCGAGGTCGTAGTCCTGCCCCTCGACCGCATCGCCCCGGACCAGCCAGATCAATTCCATGTCGCAGCTGTTCGGCCCCTTGGGCACGAAGCGATAGATCATGCCATGGTCGGGGTAGCAGACGAGGAAGCTCGTGCCGCCGAGATGGATCGAGGTCACGCCGCCATCGGACTGCGTGAAGCGGCCCATCGGCGGCGCAACCAGCCTGCCATCCTTGCTGCCGCTGGCAACGCCGTCATAGAGCGCATAGCGGAACGTATCGATAGCCTCCTGCCCGCCTGCCGAATTCTGCCAGCGATTGCCGCTGGAAATGCTGATGCCGAGCGCGCAGGTGCGCTCCTCCATCGCCGCGTTCAGCTGCTCGATCATCTCCTTCGGCTTTTCCAGCGCGTGCGTCTGCGAATATTCCGGGTGCGCCGGGCCGCAATGATAGCACTCGACATAGTTCTCGACCGCCAGCTTCCAGTTGGCCTCGAAGGAATACATCTGGCGATGCGCCACCTTGGCCTCGCCCCAGCCATACTGGCCGGCGCTGGTGCGCAGCGACTGCTCTATCGGATCGAAATCGAGCGGCTTTTCGGCAAAGGAGATGAACACCAGCCCGGCTGCGACGCGCACATTGAGCTTCTTCAGCCCATGTTCGGCACGGTCGAAATCCTTCGGCATCAGCCGCGCCGCGCGCAGCGATCCGTCATTGGAATAGGTCCAGGCATGATAGGGACACACGAACATCTTCGCGTTGCCCTTCTGCTTGGTGCAGACCTCCGCGCCGCGATGGCGGCAGACGTTGAGCATGGCATGAACGGCGCCGTCCGCCGCGCGCGTCAGGATCACCGCCTCGTCGCCGAGGTTGAACAGCTCGAAATCGCCTGTATTGGGGATGACGCTTTCATGCGCCAGGCAATGCCAGTGGCGCCGGAACACCCGCTCCATGTCGCGCTCGAAGATCGCCGCATCGTGGTAGAACGACCGCACCAGGCCGTAGCCCGGCCGGCGCTCCGCCACCAGGCGGTCGATGGCGTCGGGTTGGGCTGAATTTTGCTGGAGAGGAACCACGCTCATCGCAACTTCCTTGTCTGGCCTTGATGTGCCGGCATTCGGGCTTAAAAACACCCGCTTGGCGGCCCTTTCGTGACTAAGCCTGAGAAAACCCGTCTTCCAAAGAGCCAGTTTAGCCGAGAAATTGCGGCACCGGTACAGCTAACCATCGAGGCCGCCTGCGCGTTGCCATGAAAGCGACGCCCTCCCTGCCGGAAGGCGACGGCCGCCATGGCTTTCTAGCCCACGGTGACGACGAAATGCTTGGTCACCGGCTCGATGATCTTCCAGCTTCCCTTGAAATCGGCCTCGACCACGAAAGCGTCGCCCGGACCGACCTCGACCGACTTGCCGCCATCGGGCGTGATGATGATGCGCCCGGCAATCATGTGCACGAACTCATAGTCGGTATAGGTCGCGTGATAGGTGCCGGGCGTCGCCTGCCAGGTGCCGGACAGCACCTTGCCGTCTTCGGTCGTATGCTGGACGGTGGTCTTCATGGTCGGGCTACCCTCGACAACCGTCCATCCCGGAAGGTCGCCGGTCTCGGCGTTTTCAACCGCACCGAATTTGAAGATTGTAGCGCGTGTCATCGTCATGCTCCGTTGGGCTTTAACCGGCCAGTTCAGGAAGCGAGGATACTTGCAGCTGGCGCAAAAGACTATGCGTTCGGCTGAAATGAACGCCCTGGCCCAAACCGATTTTCCCCGCAGGATCAGGCGGCTGCGCGAACTATCCCGAAAACCGCAAAGGTCGTTCCCCATTTTGCCCTCTTAATCGATGCCTGCGATGCGGCGTAGCCTGTGGTCATCGGCAGTTTCAGGGAGCAATGGAAGTGATTACCGCACAGCAAGCTAGGCAAGCCAACGAACAATACCGCGAGGAAGGCTACGCCATCGTGCGCGGCTTCGTCGATGGCGCGAAGATCGAGCGCCTTCAGGCCGAAGCCCGCTCGGTCTATGATGAAGGCCTGAAACACCATGCCACCTATCGCAATGGCAATCTGAGCTTTCAGGTGCTACCGGAAAGCCATTTCGACAAGCGCTACGTGCTTCAGGCCTATTGGTTCTCATGGATCAACAGCTATTTCGAGGAGATGCGGCGCGGAGCCGACTATCTGGCCTTGCTTGAAGGATTGCTCGGCCGCGACATCAAGCAGGTCGCCCAGCAACTTCACTGGAAGCCGCCGGGCGTGAATGTCAGCGGCTACCGCTTCCATCAGGATATCCGCTTCCGCAAGGGTGCCGACATGGACAAGGTCGCCGCCTCGACCGTCACCACCGGACTGGCCGTCGACCGCGCCACCCCGGAAAACGGCTGCCTGCAAGTCGTTCCCGGAAGCCACAAGCTTGGCTATCTCGGCCTGTCGGACGACACCAATGACGGCATGCTGATGAAGGGCCTGACCGCGGAGGAGGAACTTCACGCCGCCGGCATCGATCCGGCCTCGATCGTCAATCTCGAACTGGAACCCGGCGACCTGGCTTTGTGGGGACTGCTGACCGTCCATGGCTCAGCGCCCAATAATTCGCAGCACGACCGCGCCTTCCTTTTGTCCAGCTATGTCGATGCGGGTGCCTCCGAGCGCGGCGAATGGGCCTTTAGGGATGGCGTATCGACGCCGCTTGGCGACACGCCGAAGCTTTGCAAGGACGACAGGATTCTGAAAGACACCGGCCCGGTCTACGACACAACCGCCTGGTGGAACTGAACGCGCGCATCAAACGAAACGGGCCTTCGGCGTCACGAAGGCCCGTTCGCTATTTCCGGCGCCAGTTCCCGCATCAGGAATTCCACGAAGGCCCGCACCTTCGCCGGCACGTAGTTTCGATGCGGATAGAGCGCATAGATCGGGCTGGAGCTGGGCCGGAACTCATCCAGCACCACCTCCAGCCTTTTGTCGCGTATTGCCGGCTCGACCAGCAGGCTTGGCAGATTGCCGATGCCGCAGCCGGCAAGCGTCATCTGATAGGCGGCTTCGACGCTGTTGGTCGAAACCCGTCCCTCGACCATGGCCGAAAACGGTCCGTCCGGCCCATGAAACGGCCAGACGCCCATACGTTTGGCATAATTGCTGAGAACGCAGGCATGTCCCGCCAGGTCGGCAGGATGCGCCGGGCGGCCATGCCGGAGAAAATATTCAGGCGAAGCACAGACATAGTTGCGAACCTCGCCCAGACGGCGCGCGATGAGGGACGAATCCGTTTGTGCCCCAAACCGGATCGCGACATCGTAGCCCTCCTCGACGATCCCGACGATATAGCGGGAGGTCAAATTGAACTCGACGGTGGTCAGCGGGTTTTCTTCCAGGAATTTAGGCACCAGGCCGGTAATCCGCGTATGGCCAAGCACGTTGGAACAGGAAACGCGGATCAGCCCCCGCGTCCTGTTGTGCAGGCCGCGCGCCGTATCCTGTAGCTCGTCTACCCCGTCGAGAAGCACCCTCGCCCGGTCCAGATAGTTGCTGCCGACCTCGGTGAGGCTGAGCTTTCGCGTCGTCCGGTTGACCAGCCGCGCGCCCAGATCGTCCTCCAGATCCTTGAGGTGACGGCTGATCGCCGTCGACGACATGCCGAGGTCCCGGCCCGCTGCGGAAAGGCTGCCAAGCGTCGCCAGACGCTCGAACACCTTCAACGCCGTCAGAAGATTCATTGCCTGCCCCCGCCATAGCCGCGTTCGGCCAGCCAACCAGAAATGCGCCACGCATGGAAGCCGCCATGTTCCTGTGCGCGGAGTATGCCGATGGCTGAATTCGAAATCAGGAAAACTTGAATGGGCTGGATCGGGTCGCCGCCGGCATCGGCCTACGCCTTGGCCGGCTGCGGCAAGCTTTGAGAACCATTGCCGCCGCTATGGAAGCGGACAGCCATCATGGCACGAAGCCGCTCGCTGCAAGCGTTGCAATCGCCAGTGCAGGATGCCGACTTTGATTGGATATCACTGGGAAATTTCCGGCTATCCTGGCTAATGCCGCTTGGTTCGGAGCACATATTGTCTTCCCTCGTTTCAGGAAAACAATATGGCCGCCGGTCAGCCGTCAGAACCCGCAAAGCGCGGGATCGATCCTTGCGAAAATCGGGACAAACGCTTTGTCAGGCGTTGTCGCCGCGCAGCGCCGCCACCACGGCTTGCGTGACTTCAGCCGTGTTGGCCTTGCCGCCGAGGTCGGGGCTGAGATGTTCGCCGCGCGCGGTCACGACTTCTATCGCCGCCATCAGTCGCTTGGCAGCCGCCGGTTCGCCCAGATGCTCAAGCATCAGGCAAGCGGTCCAGAACGAGCCGAGCGGATTGGCGACGCCCTTGCCCATAATGTCGAAGGCCGAGCCATGGATCGGCTCGAACATCGAGGGACGGTGGCGCGAAGGATCGACATTGGATGTCGAGCCGATGCCCAGCGATCCGCCCAAGGCTGCGGCCAGGTCCGAAAGAATGTCGGCATGCAGATTGGTGGCGAGCACCGTGTCGATGCTGCCCGGCTTGTTGACCATGCGCTGCGTCATCGCATCGACCAGCATCCAGTCGACGGTCAGCCCGGGATAATCGGCCAACACTTCGCGCACCACCTCATCCCACAGCACCATGCCATGGCGCTGCGCATTCGACTTGGTGACGACGGTGAGAAGCTTGCGCGGACGCGACGACGCAAGGTCGCAGGCAAAGCGCGCGATGCGCTCGATGCCGGCGCGGGTGAACACGGCCACATCCATGCCAACCTCGATCGGCAGGCCGCGATGCGCCCGCCCGCCGACGCCGGCATATTCGCCCTCGCTGTTTTCGCGCACGATCACCCAGTCGATCTGCTTGCCGAGGTCCGGGCGCAGCGGCCCGGTCAGGCCGGGCAGCAGCCGCGTAGGGCGCACATTGGCATACTGGTCGAAGCCCTGGCAGATGGCGAGGCGCAGGCCCCACAGCGTGATGTCGTCGGGAAGGTTCGGGTCGCCGACCGCGCCGAAATAGATAGCGTCGAAACCCTTGATCTGGTCGAGGCCATCCTGCGGCATCATGCGGCCATTGCGGCGGTAATAGTCCGAACCCCAGTCGAAGCGCTTGAAATCGAACGACAGGCCAGCCTCCGCCGCCGCAAGCGCTTCCAGCACCTGCACGCCGGCCTCGACGACTTCCGTTCCGATGCCATCGCCACCGATGACCGCGATATTATGCGAGGACATTGCTGTTTTCCTTATCCAATAGCCGCGAGTATCGCCCGCGTCATTCCTTCGGTGTCGGTCGTGCCCCGAATGTCGCCGGTGCGCGTCTCGGGCTGCGACAGGGCCGAAACCGTTGCCGCCTGCATCATCGAAGCCGCCGCCACCGCCTGCTCGATGCCCCGGTTATGGCCGAGCCATTCCAGCAGCATCCGCGTCGATTCGATCATCGCATACGGGTTGACGATGCCCTTGCCGGCAATGTCGGGCGCCGAGCCATGCGCTGCCTGCGCCATGGCGATGTTGCCTTCGCCGATGCACAAGCCAGGCGCCATGCCCAGCCCGCCGACAAGGCCCGCCGCCTCGTCGCTCAAAATGTCGCCGAACATGTTGGTGGTGACGACCACGTCGAACGTCTGCGGGTCGCGCAATAGCCGCATGGCGAAAGTGTCGACGATGACCTCATCGACCTCGACATCCGGAAACGCCTCGGCAGCGCGGTAACATTCTTCCACGAACATGCCGCAGCCAAGCTTGAACACCGTATCCTTGTGCACCAGCGTCAGCTTCTTGCGCCGGGTGCGGGCAAGCTCAAGTGCTGCCTTGGCGACGCGGTAGCTGCCGGCGCGCGTGATGACGCGCACCGAAATGGTGGTGTCTTCCGTCGGGCGAAACTCGCCCGATCCCGCCACGACATTGCGGTCCGGCTGGAAGCCTTCATTATTTTCACGCACGATGACGAGGTCAACATCGTCGAACAGCGCGCCCAGCCCCGGAAACGAGCGCGTCGGGCGCACATTGGCGAACAGCCCGAAATGCTTGCGCAGGATCGGGTGCGGGTTGATCGCGCCCGCCGCCTTCGGATAGGCGCGGTGGCCGATCGGCCCGAGGATGAAACCATCCAGCGCCGACAGCTTTTCCAGCGTCCCTTCCGGCATCGTCGTGCCGAGGCTGTCGAGCGCCGAGCGGCCGATAGGCATCGGGCGCCAATCGATCTCAAGGCCGGCGCGCGCAGCCGCCGCCTTGGCTATGCGCACCGAAGCCGGCACGATCTCGTGCCCGATATCGTCGCCATTGAGGATGCCTACCGTCAGATGGGCCATGATTGCGCCTTTCCTGTCAGCCGCCGAAGATCGCCGGATACCGTGTCAGCCGGCCTTGGCCACCAGCGCCATCAGGCGGTCGAGCGAAGGCTGGCTTTCAAGGTCGCGCACCAGCGAGACAACCTCGTCAGCCGCCGCGCGGGCAAGGCGGGCATGCGCCGCATTATCCCGAAACTTGTAGGCGACCTCCTCATAGCTCATCGGATTGGCCGGGCTGCCCTTGCCGAAATCGGCCTCGCCGTGAATGACGCGGCCATCGTCGAGGGTCACGTCGATGATCGTCGTCATCTTGTGGTAGCCGGCCTTTTCCGCCTTTTCGTCGATCACGAAGTCCACCTTCTCGATCATCGCCTTGACGTCTTCGCGCTGCGTCGTCGCATCGGTGAACTCGCCAAGGCCCGCCTTGCCGTCGAGCAGCAGGATGGCCATGCAGAATTCCATCGAGAACTTGGCCTGCAATTCGTCATGCGGGCGGTGATGGATGAGCGCGTTCGGCATGTTGGAGTTGGTGCCGATGCGGACATGCTTGACGTCCTTCGCCTTGATGCCGTGCTCCTTGATGAGGCGCAGCATCTCCGTCATGCCGGGATGGGTAAGCGAGCCTGACGGATGCGGCTTGATGGAAATGCCGGGATTGGCGAAGGTCCACGGATCGCCCAGCCGCCCGCGAATGGACGCAGAATCGTAACCGCCGCCGGCGGCGTTGAAGAAGCCGCGCGGCGCTTCGAGTATCTTGTCGGTCGCCGTCCAGCCGATGGCGGCGAATTGGGCGGCGGCAACGCCGCTTTCCGAAGAGCGCCCGGCATGGAACGGCTTGGTCATGGTGCCGAAATTCTCGCGAAGGCCGGCCGACTGACTGCCGGCGATGGAAAGCGCGCGCGCGGTCGTCTCGACATCGAAGCCGAGCAGCGAAGCGGCAGCCGAGGCGGCGGCAAAGGTGCCGCAGGTGGCGGTAGCGTGAAAACCGGTCTGGTAATGGCGCGGCGCGATGGCTTCCGCGATCTTGCACTCGACCTCGACGCCCAGATGGTAGGCCAGCATCACCTTGGCGCCCGAAGCGTTGAGAGCCTCGCCCATGGCAAGCGCCGCCGGCAGCGCCGGTGCGGTCGGATGCGTAAGCAGGCCATAGACGCGGTCCGTCGCCACAGCCAGCTGCGTGTCGTCATAATCGTCGGCATGGATGCCGACGCCATTGGCGAAAGCCGCGAAGCGCGGCGCAACCTTGCGGCCCGCGCCGATGACGGTCGAGGAACCCGGTATCAGGCCGATGTCGTCGAGGTGGCGGCGCACCAGCGCCCCGCTCTGCGCGACCGAGCCGGACAGCGCCAGGCCGATGCCATCGAGGATCGATTTCTTGCCAAGCGCGACGACATCTTCCGGCAGGTCCTGCGGCTTCGCATCAACGACAAATTCGGCCACATATTTCGTCAGGCCTGCGTCCACAACGTCGTGCATCGGTATTCCTCTCGCTTCAAATGCCGCGCCTTCATGCGGGGAACGCCATTTGCTCCCGCCGACCGGCCAACTGTAGGGTCACTAGGAACCGAATTTTTGGTAAACTGTCAACAATTTTTTGTCGACAAAAGAGGTTATCTCCCACCTTTGGCAAGCCGGTGGCGAGGAGAATTTCAGTTCTGCAAGGCTGGCTTGGGCCGCGAGGTTGCGAAACACGGCGCACTTTCACGTTTCATGGCCGAAGCTCGCAGCGCCGCACAAGAAACGGCCGACACCGGATCACGCCAGCGCGGGACGACGCCATGCGCCAGGACTATTCGACGACATGGCGCAGCACCGCCGTTGCGCGCCGCGTGCGCGTCGAGCCATTGACGATATGCGCCCTGCCCGCCGCAAAGGCCCGCTGCGGATCGCGCGCGGCCACCGCATCCACGATGGCGCGATGTTCATGATTGGAAATGTCGAGCACATCGCCGCTCGCCAGCGCGCGGTAGCGCTGGATGTGAAGCTCTTTCGCCAGACCGAGATAGATCTGCGCCAGGCGGCTATTGCCGCACATCCTGGCCAGCTCGGCGTGGAATTCGAGATTGACTGGATAATACTGGCTGACCTCGCCTGTCTTTGCCAGATTATCCATCCTGTCGACCAGCGCGCGCAGCCTGGTCACTTCCTTGTCGGTGATCCGCTCGGCGACGCTCATCGTCATGCAGGCGAATACGTAGGCGCGCGCCTCGGCAACGTCGCGCGCCTCCTCTTCGCTGAGTTCGCGCACGAAAAAGCCGCGGTTGGGAATAACCTGGATAAGCCCGACCGCCGCCAGCGCGCTGCACGCTTCGCGAATCGGCCCGCGGCTGACCTTCAGCTGTTGAGCAAGCGCATTTTCGTTGATTCGCTCATTGGGGGTGAACTCCCCCTCGACGATCATCCGCTCTATCTCATGCTGGACCACATTGGCCAGCGAACGGGTGCGCAGGAAGTCGATGGGCGAGACGCCCGACAATTGTTCGCTTTGCTTAGCCATGGGCAGCCGGTCCGCTTGCACTGATGTTGGCCTTGCAGCCGGGCACGAGTTGTTTTCCCCGCCACAAACGGTTCGCCTGTCGATCAGCTACTGCCTCTGGATCAGCCACTGCCTCTGAATCGACCACTGCTTGTCTCCCTCGCCGGACTGGCAGCGACAGCCGCCATATCCATGTCATGCCGGGACGATATACCCCAATGTCAAGCAAAACACCGACAAATACTGTGGGCTTACACAGCCATTTGCCTAGCCGCCGCTGCGCTCGTTCATCCCTCCAAGAACCGGCACCCGGTTGGCCAGGAACACTACCGCGAACGACACCACCAGCAACAGGATGCCGAGCACCGCGATGGCGCCGTAGTCGCCGCTCTCGTTGAGGTCGTAGATGATGACCGAAACCAGCTTGGTCGGCGCCGTCGTCAACAGCACCGTTGCCGACAATTCGCGGATCGTGCCGATGAAGACGAAGGACCAGGCCGCGACCAGGCTTGTCCTGAGAAGAGGCGCCGTGATCTGCCACAGGCTTTGCAGGCGCGTGGCGCCGAGGATGCGGCTGGCCTCTTCCAGTTCCGGATGCACGCCGAGGAAGGCGGACGACAATTGCTGGTAGCCGGCCGGAAGCTCGATCGTCATGAAGGCGATCAGCAGAATCCACAGCGTTCCATAGAGGCCGAATGTCGGATTGGCGTAGGCCAGGAACAGCCCGACGCCGAGCACGATGCCCGGAATGGCGATGGGCGCCGTCGCCAGCATGCCGAGCAGCGGCGCGCCGCGCACAGGCCGCCGGGCAACCAGATAGGCGATGACCAGCGCCATGCCTGTGGCGATGGTGGCGGTCGACAGGCCGAGGATCAGCGTGTTCCAGATGGCCAGCCGCGTGCTCGAAAACTCGAACAGCACGAAATGGAAATTATGCAGCGTCAGCGAAGACCAGCTCAGCGGCTCCGAAATATTGTGCGTCAACGCCACCTTGAGCAGCGCGAGGTAGGGGAACACGATCGTTATGCACAAGATGAACAGCACATAAGCGCCGGCAAGCCATTTCCATGGGCCAAGCTGTACCTTGCGTGGGGTGCCGCTTTTGCCGCCAAGCACCGTATAGCCGCGACGGCCAAGTAGCCACTTCTGCCCCCACAGCAACAGCATGGTCACGATCAGCAGCGGAACGGCGCTGGCCGCCGCCAGGTCCAGGCGCGGCGGGAACTGGAAATAGCTCCAGATCTTGGTGGTGATGACATGGAAGCCCGCAGGCAGCGCCAGGATGGCGGGGGAACCGAACATGGTGAAGGCCTGCACGATGGCCACCAGCGAACCGGCAAGCATCGCCGGCAGCACCATCGGCAGCGTCACCCGCCGCAGCGTCGTTCCCGGCTTGCCGCCAAGAATGGCGGAGGCGTCCTCAAGGTCCGAAGGCACCTTGTCGAACGCATTGGCCACCAGCGTGAACACGAAGGGAAACGAATAGCAGGTGATCGCGAAAACCAGCCCGGTGAAGGTGTAGATGTTGAACAGGCTCTGCGATTGGTCGAGACCGAATGCCCAGCGATAGATGTTGTTGAGGATGCCGCTGTTGGGCGCGGCCAGCATCACCCAGGCGATGGCGCCAAGGAAGGGCGGTGTGACGAAGGAAGCGGTCACCAGGCTGCGCACCAGCCTTTGTCCGGGCATGTCGGTACGCGCGACCAGCCAGGCCAGCGGCGTTGCGACGAGGCAGGAGAAAAAGCCGACGCAGCCCGCCATGGCGAGCGAAATGAGGAACGCCCGCCGGATGGTGGCGTCGGTCAGCAGCTTGACGAAATTAGCCAGCGTCGGCGAACCCGACTTGTCGGTGAAAGCATAAAAACCAAGCCAGAACAGCGGCAACAGCACCAGCACGCAAAGAACAACCGCCAGCAGCACGAACAGCGGCGTCGACAGGTCGAGCTTGAAACGACGCCGTCCGAGGGACGGATCGGGGGAGACCGCAGCGATTGTCACCTTTGTCACCTATCAGCTTGATTGGTATCGCAAACCTGCTGGCGAGGCAGGCACGCATCTTCGTTCGAACGCCGCCATTCCTCGCCCGCGATCGAAAACCCGGCATTTGGCGCAGGCCTCTATAGATTCGACGCGCAGCACGGCTTGATCCGGCGGGAAGGCGGTGGCGCCAAACGCGCCATCGCCTTGCCCGTGTCCGCCCGACAGCCGCTACCGGCAATCGGGCGGGAGCGTTTATCAGGTGCCGAAATACTCTTCGTACTTCTGCTTGATCTCTTCCATCGCGTCACGCACCTTGGCCGGATCGGAATCGAGCAGCTTGATCTGCGAGAGCGGCGTGCGGTTGGACTTCTCCTTTACGTCCGGGCGAACCGAGCGCAACCCGCCGAAATCGTCGTTCAACTGCTGGGCTTCCTGCGTGAACATGAAGGAATAGAACAGCTTGGCCGCATTCGGATGTGGCGCGTAGGCCAGCACCGCCGCGTTGCCGTAGGCGATGGAGGTGCCTTCCGGCGGATAGACGGCCTTGATCGGCACGCCCTTATCCTGGAGGATGAAGACGTTGTACTCGTTGCCGTCCGCCTGGATGTTGCGCTCGCCCTGCGCCAGAACCTTCGGCGGCTCGGTCGAAGACTGCACCTGCATCACGCCCTGCTTGCCGAGCTTCTCGAAGAAGTCCCAGCCCAGAAGCTGGCTCAGCGCATAGGTCGCCGTCATGACGTTGCCGCTGTAGCCGGGATGCGACTTGACCAGCTTGTCCTTGTATTTCGGATCGAGCAGATCGTTCCACGTCTTTGGCGCATCCTCTTCCTTCACCTTGTCGGTGCGGTAGGCGATGACCGTCAGCGTGGCGCGGAATGCGGCATACATGCCGTCCGGGTCCTTGTCCTTTTCCGGCCACATCTTGGCGACATCTTCCGGCACCAGCGGCGTCAGCCAGTTCTGGTCCTTGAACGTCAGGAAGTGTGAGGCATCGGATGTCTCGATGACGTCCGCATTATGGATGCCGCTCGAATATTCCTGCCCGATGCGCTGGAAGACGCGTTCCGAACCGGCGCGCTCGACCTGCACCTTGATGCCCGGATAATGCTTTTCGAATGCGGCGCCCAACTTCTCCGCCACCTGCACGTCGGTCGACGTGTAGTAGACGACGGAGGCCTCCTTGGTGGCCGCCGCGACCAGGTCGTCGGTCACGGTGTAGGGTTCGGGCGGCGCGGCCCAGGCCACCTGGCTCCACGCCAAGGCGGCGAAAAGCGCGCCGGCTGCGACTTTACTGTTCGACATTTCTCTCTCCCTTAATGTGCGAGCGCCCGGCAGCGATCAGGTGGGCAATGAAGCCAAACTTGCTGGTTCTCCGGGATCGCCACGCCTACGGGCGCAATCGCCCGTACCGTTTCGCCACCTGATAGACTGACAAGGTAGTCGCGGTGCGAACCGAGATAGACCTGCCGCACGACCTTTCCGGTCGCCCAGTTTTCCAGATCGCCACTCGGCTTTTCGCCCACGAGATGCAGGTCGTGATGCCGCACCGATACGGCGGTCGGCCCATTGGCGGCAAAGTCGCCGCTTCCGCATTTGAGGATGAGGCCGTTGCCGACATCGACGGCGTTGTCGCCGATGCGATTTCCCTTGAAGATATTGGTGCCGCCGATGAACTGCGCCACGAATTCCGATTGCGGCCGCTCATAGATGTCCTCGGGAGAACCGGCCTGCTCGACATTGCCCTGGTTCATCACCACGATGATGTCGGCGGCGGTCATCGCCTCGGTCTGGTCATGCGTGACATAGACCGTGGTGTAGCGGAATTCGTCGTGGAGGCGGCGGATTTCAAAGCGCATTTCCTCGCGCAGATTGGCGTCGAGGTTGGAAAGCGGTTCGTCGAGCAACAGCGTTTCCGGCTCGATCACCAGCGCCCTGGCCAGCGAAACGCGCTGCTGCTGGCCGCCCGACAGTTCCCCCGGATAGCGTTCCGCCAGCCCGTCAAGCTTGGTGGCCTGAAGGATGCGCTTGGTCTTGGCCTGGATTTCGCTCTTGGCCATTTTGCGCAGCCTGAGGCCATAGGCGACGTTCTCGAACACCGTCATGTGCGGCCACAGCGCGTAGCTCTGGAAGATCATCGACATGTTGCGCGCTTCCGGCGGCTCACTGGCGCTGGCCGACGAGACGACACGGCCGCCGACGCGGATTTGCCCGTCCGAAGGCTGAACAAAACCGGCGACCAGCCGCAAGGTCGTGGTCTTGCCGCAACCCGACGGCCCGAGCAGGCACACCAGCGTGCCCTTCTCGATGGCCAGATCAACCCCGTTGACGACCGTGACCTTGCCGTAGCGCTTGGTCAACTTGTCGAGTTCCACAAAGGCCATGGATCCTCCCAGCAATCCTTGCAGGTAAGGCACCTGCATCTCTTTGCTCAGGGTCAGTCCAATTTTGTTAATTGTCAACAATTAACTGACGACTATTCGCATTATATGCCCGAGTGCCGGTCAGGCCCTCGGCAGGCCGCCAATGAAGGCGCTATTGCAGCGCCAGCAAACCGCAGAAGATAATTGCACCCGCGCCCATCAGCGTCAGCGGGCCAAGCCGGACCTTCCGGGAGGCGACCGCGACCAGTATCGCCACGAACCAGGCGATCCACCCGCCCCTCGCTTCTTGCAGCAGCGCGAACACGCTCGACAGAACCAGCCCCGCCGCCAGCGGCGCCAGCCCATAGATAAGCGCCTTTTGCCATGCCGCGTTCGGATGGCGGTGCCAGAAATAGGCGACCACCACGACCAGCATGGAAGACGGCGCAAAGATCGCGATGGTGGAAACGATCGCCCCAAGCAGGCCAGCCAGATGCCACCCGATCAGCGTGACGATCAGGGTTCCCGGCCCCGGCGCTACCCGCGAAATGGCGAACATGTCCAGAAAACCCTGATTGGTCAGCCAATGCTGGTTGTCGACCACGCTGCGCTGCAATTCGCCCAGCACGGAAGCGCCGCCGCCGATCGCCATCAGCGACAGCGGCGCAAAGACCAGCAGCATGGTGAGGAGAAGATTGTCGTCCTTCATGACCGGTTCCTCAGGAAGCCGATGCCGATGCCGATGGGCGCAAGCACCGCGACCACGACGAGGGCTGAAAAATGAAAGGCCGTCGCGCCGATGAATGTGCCGACGAACAGGAGGACGGAGGCAATGTCGGTGCAGGCATAGCGCGTGGCGAGGTAGCCGACCGACAGCGACAGCCCGGTTGCAGCGACAGCCAGCCCGGCAAGCAGGGAACCTATCTCGGGAACATTCGTCATCCTCAATACCACGTCGCCGATAAGGATGATCACGAAGGCGGGCGGCAAAAGGACGGCTGCCAGCGCGACCACCGCGCCGATGATGCCGCGGCATTGATAGCCCAGCCAAAGCGCCAGGTTCGCCACATTGACCCCCGGCAAGGACTGGCTGAGCGCGAGGCCGGACAGAAATTGCTCATCCGTGAACCAGCGCCGGTGGATGACGAATTCGCTGTGCATCATGCCGTTGACGCCGCCGCCGATGCTGGTGATGCCAAGCTTGGTGAACACCAGGAAAAGTTGAAGAAGGCCCGGCTTCGGCAAGGCCGGCTCCTCGGGCTTCGGCGAGGCCGGCTTCAATGCGGGAAGATCGGCTTGAGGCATGAATGCTCCACTTCTTGTCGGCGCCGGGCGCTTTGCCTTGCCCGCCGCCATGCATCCAGAGGAACTGCGTAGCTATCGGCAATCCGGCCCTTGCGGGCAAAGTTGCCAGGCGACGCATCGCACCCGCTCTGGCATGCCTCGGCCGCCATTCCAAGAGGGTGGCGGCGCACGCCATATGTTAGTTTTACAAACAAGCTCGCCTCCTTACTGCTGACTGTATTCTGTTGACAGTTTTCAGTAAATAGTGGATCACCGACGTATGAGATCGGAACTCGAATTTCTTCAAAAGCACTCCCTGACAAGCGTTCTCCAGCGCGAATTGGAAACCTTGATTTTGTCGGGTGAGTTTTCGCCGGGCGAACGTCTGAACGAGAACGCCCTGGCCGCCCGCTTTTCCGTCAGCCGCGGGCCGGTGCGCGAGGTTTGCCGCGCGCTTGCCGAAAAGGGGCTGCTTGAACTGATCCCCAATCGAGGCGTGTTCATGCGCCGCATAGACGAGGCCGAGGCCGCCGAACTCTACGATCTGCG